>NZAX01000089.1 GCA_002687665.1 Flavobacteriaceae bacterium | reverse complement strand
TCATGGGCTTTTTCGCGCTGGAGAAAGAGCGAATGCTCCATTTATTGTTCAAATTACTCCAGTAGCCAGAAACTATGCTCATCCAAGAATGCTTTTGGGGATGATAAATTCCGCTGCAAAGATTTATCCAAAAACTAAATATGCCATTCACCTGGATCACGGAGTAGAATCTCATGTTTTTGATGCTATAGATTCAGGATCATACAACTCTGTTATGATTGATGCCTCTCATGACGATTTTGAGCAGAATGTTAGGAGAACTAAAGCGGTTGTTAAAAAAGCAAAAGTTAAAAATATTTTTGTAGAAGCAGAATTGGGAGTTCTAAGTGGTGTCGAAGATGATATATCCGTTGACGAAAAAATGGCTAAATACACCCATCCTGAAGAGGCCCTCGAGTTTGTAAATCAAACAGAATGTAACAGTCTTGCCGTTGCAGTCGGCACGAGTCATGGTGCATATAAATTCTCAGGTGGGCAAGGAATTCAGTTTGACATTCTTAAAAAAATTCAAAAGTTACTTCCTAATTTTCCTCTTGTTTTACATGGAGGTTCTGTTGTAAAACATGATGAAATTGAAAAAATCAATAAAAATGGAGGTAGACTTGATAGAACTGCTGCAGGGGTATCTCCTGAAGAGATTATAAAATCAATCTCTTTTGGAATATGTAAAATAAATATCGCTACTGACACTAGAATTCTATGGGCAAGAGTTCACAGAGAATTTTTTAATAATAATCCTGATCAATTTGATCCCATTATTCCTGGAAAGCATTACATGGATGCTTATGAGGAGTTTATGATAGAAAAATTTGATCTTTTAAATGCAACTGGAAAAGCTATTCAATTTAATTAAAAAATTTAAGATGAAATCCAACTTAACATTACTTCAAAAGCCAAAAACTTCCTCAGAAATTTACCAAAAGGTAACTCCCAAAACAGCAAAATGGGATTATTTAAGTTTTGAGGCTAGACAAATGAAAAATGGTTCAGTTTGGAATCATAATACCAATGAAAACGAAATGGTTATTGTTCTACTTAGTGGAAATTATAAAATTATCAGTAATAGAGGAGAGTGGGAGACAACCAATGGTAGGGTAAATGTTTTTAGCGGTATTGCTCATACACTTTATTTACCTCCCAATACAGAATTTAAACTAGTAGCAAATAGTGAATTTTTGGATATTGCTTATGGTTGGTGTAAAGCAAGTGAAGAATTTCCAGCAAAATTTGTAACTCCAGATAAAACCCAAGTTGTAATTTTTGGTGGAGACAATGCCACGAGGCAATTTAATGATTTAGTACCGCCAGGTTTTGGTTGTGACAAAATTGTGGTTAGAGAAGTTTACACGCCATCAGGAAATTGGAGTTCATTCCCCGCTCACAAACATGATGAACGAATAATAGATAGCAATGGGAAAGTTTTGGAGCCTATTCAGGAAGAAACTTATTTTTATAAATTTCAAAAACCTGAAGCTTATGCAATACAACAAGTTTACACAAAAGATAAATCCATAGATGAAATTATTAGAGCAAGACACAATGATGTTGTTCTTATACCCAAAGGATTTCACCCTGTTGTGGCAGAACACGGTTTTCATTGCTATTATTTGAATTTTTTGGCTGGAACTGACCAATGTTTGGCAAATACGACTGATCCAGATCACGAATGGATATATGATTCTTGGACTTATAAAGATAAAAGACTGCCATTAGTAACTTCCGATATGAACAATTATGACTGAAAAAAAACATGATATTATAACCGTTGGAAGGTCCTCAATAGATCTATACTCTCAAGATATTGGAGCTGATTTTAATGATATAAATGGTTTTGATGCTTTTGTAGGTGGTTCACCCCTTAATATTTCAGTGGGATGTGCTCGCCTTGGTGTTAATGCAAGTTTACTTACAGGTATAGGTAATGATAAAGTAGGAGAATTCATTTTAAATTTCTTAAATAAGGAGGGTGTAAATACAAAAAGTATTCCTGTCATTAATGGAAGCAGAAGCAGTGCTGTGGTTTTAGGTATTGAGCCACCGGATAAATTCCCTTTGGTTTATTATAGGGATAACGCAGCAGATAGCCAAATCACTATTGATGATGTTATAAAGGCAGAGATTGATTCCTATAAAATTGTACTTTTAAATGGTACCGCACTTAATATTGAGCCGAGTAGAAGTGCAACATTTTTTGCTGCAGAGGTGGCCAATAAAAATAATACCGACGTAGTTTTAGACCTTGACTTCAGAGCAGATCAATGGCACGATTATCGAGCGTTTGGATTGACTATTAGGGCCCTATTGCCTAAAGTAAAAATTGCTATTGGAACAGAGGAGGAAATTCTGGCCGCTACCATGATTAGTAACTCTCAGGTTACTATAACGGATCAGCAAATATCTGCCCCTGAGATAAAAGGGGACATAAATTTATCGATAAGACAATTACTTGATTTGGGAATCGAAACACTCATTGTTAAAAGAGGTTCATCTGGAGCCAGCATTCATTATCCTGATGGATCAAAAAAAAATGTTCCTGGATTTCCGGTTGAAATATTAAATGTTTTAGGGGCTGGGGATGCATTTGCAAGTGGGTTTTTATTCGGAGTACTTCAAGGATGGGATTTGTACAAATCTTGCAGAATGGGAAATGCTAGTGGTGCACAAGTTGTTACAAAAAAAGGATGTGCAAACTTTATGCCATATTTAGAGGAGTCGATGGCATTTATTAACGAAAGAGGAGGTTTTTAATGGACTCTCGAATTGGTTTGCTAACATTAATTCCACAAGTTAAATATTATAAAAATTAATTTATAAATGATAGTATTAGAAAATTACATCAATAGTGAATGGGTAAAGAGTAGTTCAACCGAGACCATTAATGTAGTAAATCCAGCAAATCAAGATGTTTTAGCAAAAGTCCCCTATGGGAGCTCTGCTGCAATTGATGTTAACCTAGCATGTGATTCTGCTATGAAAGCACAAAAAGAGTGGAGCAAGGTTCCCGTAATGAAAAGAGTTCAAGTTTTATATAAGCTCAAATCACTCTTTGAGGCCCATAGGGAAGAGATTGCAAAAATAATTACAGACGAATCTGGAAAAACCAGGGATGAATCATTTGGGGAAATTCAAAGAGCCATCGAAAATATTGAGGTAGCCTGTGGAACCCCTATATTAATGGCTGGTGATGTGATCGAGGATATTGCAACAGGAATTGACGAAATGATGATTCGGCAACCCCTTGGTGTAACGGCTTGTATTACTCCCTTCAATTTTCCGAGTATGATTGTATTTTGGTTTTTACCCTATGCAATAGCTACTGGAAATGCATTTTTAGTTAAACCTTCTGAAAAAGTACCATTGACGATGATTAAAATTTTTAATCTTATACATCAATTAGACATTCCTAAAGGATTGATTAGCATGGTACATGGAGGTAAAGAAACTGTTGATGCTATCTTGGAAAACCCTACCGTAAGAGCCATTAGTTTTGTTGGAAGTACTCCAGTCGCAAGGTATATTTATTCCAAAGGAACGGCAAATGGAAAAAGGGTACAGGCTCAAGGAGGCGCAAAGAACCCAGTTATTGTTTTGCCTGATGCAGATATTGAAATGTCTATGAAAATAATTGCTGATTCAGTCTATGGCTGTGCCGGCCAGCGATGTCTTGCAGCTTCGACTATTGTAACAGTAGATGACCAAAAAGGAGAAGTAAAAGATGCTTTGTATGAAGCAGCAAAGTCTCGATCGGTTGGATATGGTTGGAATGATGGGATAAGTATGGGACCTGTAATTACGCCTGAAAGTAAAGCCAGAATTACTGACCTAATAGAGTTGGGTATAACTGAGGGAGCGAATCTATTGCTTGATGGAAGAAATGTCAATATTTGTGGTTATGAAAAAGGAAACTTCCTTTCTCCTTCAATTTTAGAAAATGTTCGTTTGGACAAAAAATTAATCAATACAGAAATTTTCGGTCCTGTTATGAGTCTTGTTTCAATTAAAACTATCGAGGAAGCAATTGCATTTGTAAATTCCGGGAACTATGGTAATATGGCCTGTTTATTTACTAGCAGTGGCGCAAGTGCAAGAAAGTTCAGAAATGAAGCTGATGCGGGTAATATTGGAATTAATATAGGGGTCGCTGCACCGATGGCTCAGTTTCCTTTTAGTGGTTGGAGAGACAGTTTTTTTGGAGATCTTCACGGTCAGGGAAAGCATGCAATCGAATTCTTTACCCAAACCAAAGTAATAATTGAACGATGGCCCAACATTTGGTCTAGAAAATTTTAATTAAATTAAAATGATCAAAATAGCAAATGCTCCATGCTCATGGGGAGCACTTGAATTTGAATTGGAAGAAAAATCCAAAGAAATAGGGTTTGAACAAGTTCTGGATGAAATTAAGGCTACAGGCTACTTGGGGACCGAACTTGGAGATTGGGGTTTTATGCCTACCGATCCCATGCACTTGAATAATGAAATCAAAAAAAGAAATTTAGAGCTACTGGGTGCTTTCGTTCCGGTAAATCTTAAAGATAAAAATCACCATCAAAGTGGTGTTTCCGCAGCAATTAAAGTATCTAAACTGATGTATGAAGCGGGTTTTGAAAACAGTTTAATTGTGCTGGCTGACGATAATGGAACAAATCCCCAAAGAACTCAAAATGCAGGAAGAATTTCTTCTGATATGATGTTGAAAGAAGAACAATGGAATGCCTTTGCCAATGGGGCTGAAAAAATTGCAGAGGCTGTAAAAACTACATATGGTATTAAAACTGTTTTTCATCATCATTGTGCAGGATTTATCGAAACGCCTGACGAAATTGATCAATTGATGAGTCTAACCAATCCCGATCTTTTAGGATTGTGTTTGGATACAGGACACTATGCTTTCGGTGGTGGTGACCCTGAAAATGTCATCAAACAATACGCCAATCGCATATGGCATGTTCATTTCAAAGATTTTAACCCGAAAGCAGCCCAAAACTCAAAAGATTCAAATGGTGACTATTTTGATGCTATAAAAAAAGGGGTTTTCTGTGAACTTGGAAAAGGAAATATAGATTTTAAAACCATCATTAATCTTTTAAAGGAAATTGGATACGATGATTGGATTGTCGTAGAACAGGATATTTTACCAGGTATGGGGCATCCAAAAAAATGTGCACAATCTAATAGAGAATATATTAAAACCCTAGGATTATAATAAAATGAAAAAAAATAAACTGGCTATTGCGGGTTTGGGTAGAATTGGCAAAATACATTTAGAAAACCTTCTTCAAGTAAATGAAGTTGATGTGGTTGCGGCTATGGATTTTTATCCAGAATCTCTTCAGTTCGCATCTCAAAAAGGGGTTAAAAATCTTTACACCTCATACCATGAGATGATTCAGAAAGCATCAATAGATGCGGTTGTTATTTGTTCTCCTACTGACACCCATGCTGATTATGTAGAAATCGCAGCTAATGCTGGAATTTCTGTTTTTTGTGAAAAACCTCTTGATTTGAATTTAAGTCGTGTTTTGGAAGTTTTGAAACTTGTAAAGAAAAAAAGAATCAAGCTTATGCTTGGCTTTAATCGGAGATTCGATAATGAATTTATTAAGGTAAAACAATTAGTCAATCAAGGAGCTGTTGGGAAGCCTCATTTAGTGAAAATAACTAGTAGAGATCCTCAAGCTCCACCGATTAATTATGTTATAAATTCGGGAGGATTATTTTTAGACATGACTATACATGATTTTGATATGGCAAGATTTCTGGTTGATAAAGAAGTTGAGGAGGTGTATGCAAAAGGGGCAGTTCTTATTAACCCAGAGTTAGCTGAAGTAGGAGATATAGATACCGCAGTAATAACACTAACCTATCAAGATGGAACTATGGCCATAATTGATAATAGTAGAGAAGCTAGTTATGGCTATGATCAAAGGGTTGAGGTATTTGGCTCCAAGGGTATGGTCAAAGCTGATAATAATCTTCATGACACCCACAAACTTTTTGATAGCAAAGGGAGTCATGGAGCCCTTCCCCTAGATTTTTTTATAGAAAGATATATGGATGCTTACAAAAAAGAAATGGTAGCGTTTTCTGAATCACTAACTAAAGGGTTTGATATACCTGTTAGTGGAAATGATGGACTTCAATCATTAGTAATAGGTTTAGCAGCCATTAAATCAATTAAAGAAAATAGACCTATCAAAGTTTCTGAGATTGATTATAAACAGGAAATCTCAATGATAAAAAAAAGATGATATAAAAAATGATGGACTAATTTAATTTAAATCCAATTATGG
>NZAX01000088.1 GCA_002687665.1 Flavobacteriaceae bacterium | reverse complement strand
TACCAGCCTGCAACGACTAATACTTTTGGTCTATAATTAGGTTTGTAATGAAAATAAAAATACTTCTCCGACTCTTCTATTAACCACTTTTTATTATCTAACTGGTCTTTGTTAATAGAGTCTAGTATTGACTTTATTTTAGGGTCTTTATTTAAACCTCTAATGACTTTTAATATATTCAAATAATTCATTTTTTTATCCGCTATAAATATTTATATGACCAAAAAGAACAGCTTTTTAGAAACTTTACAAAGGCGCCATAACTTTAGATATTTTAAAAAAGAAGCACCAGATAAAAACATTATAGATAAAATATTACAAATGTCAATAGACCATTGCCCTATTAAGAATGACATTTGGCATTTTAGTGTTGAAGTATATGGTCCAGAATATCAAGAAGAAAAAAACGATTTATGTATTAGGACCGTATGTGATAGTAAAGTCAATAAGTTACCATGGGAACAACAAAAAGGTAGATATAATCACTATCTAAAAAATCCTCAAGATGAAATGTTTAAAACAGACGATAAAAAATATAATAATCAAGTTATCGCACCTTATTTAATTGTATATAGAAAAAAAATGTGGAATCATTATGGTTGGGAAAGAAGATTGTTTAGAAGTGATGAACAAATGAAAAGTTATTATCCTGGTTATCATGGGGATATATCTTTAATTAGTATGGGTATTCATGCATATTGTATTTCCCTTTTAGCAAATTATCACAATATTGATTCATCTTTTTGTAGGTGTTTTGTAAATCCAAAAGTACATTTAGGTCCTAATAATAAAATATATGATGACGGCCATATTGAATTAACTATTGGCTTAGGCTACGAGGATAAAGACCTAAATAATTTAATAGATAGTAAGAAAAAACAATTTAGAATTGAAGGCAAACCAAATTTAGATGATGTTATAAAATGGCAAAAGTAATATATAGTTTTTACATAGATATTCCAGAAAAAGAGTTAGATTTTTTTGATAAAAATATTATCAAAGAAGGCGCTACACCTACTAATTTAAACACAAAAATTCAACTAAAAAACAACTATCAAAAATTAATTGATTGTAAAAAATCATATGCTGATAAAATAGGTGTTGATTTTATCATGTTTGAATATGATGATAATTTTAAGAAGTATAAAGAAGATTTTAATAAGAACTACCCATACATTACTTCATATAATATAGTTAATTTTTATAAGATACATTTATTATATGAGTTATCTAAAAAATATGATGACATATTATATCTTGATTTTGATGTTGTGCCAACAACTGACCAATCTTTCTTTGATGTGTGGGATTTATCAAAAGGCATATGTGTATTAGAAAATACTAACAAGGCAAAAAAGATAGAAAATATAACTGAATACTCTCAAACAATTAGAAGCCCTACATCAAAATATTATAATGCTCAAGCCATGTTAGTAGAGAAAGGTTTTAGTCCTAAAAACTATGTTATTAATACTGGTATAATTGGCGTTAATAAAGAATATTTAAGTAAACTAAAATACTTTGATAACTTTGATGGTGATTTAAATATGATGAATTATTTAAGAAATGACCATGGTTTATTTCCTAAAAAGATTGTAGATTTTTTTGGTTATGATAACGAAACTTTATTTAGCGTAAAACTACAAGAACATAATGTTGATGTTCAATGGCTAGATGATAAATGGCATTACTTCTTTGATAAGACACAATTTATACCAAAAGGCACAAAGTTAATACACGCTATCAATAAACGATTTGATATAGTATGGAGGTTTCACAAGGATGCTTAAAATATGCACCGTATATTTTGATGGTTTTTACACGCCAGATTATGTATCAAAACTTTATAGAAGTTTAAAAAGAAATACTAGTGTGCCATTTGAATTTATATGTTTAAGTGATACTAATGATATTGAAGCTGATGTTATATTACCATATAATCATCACGATAAAATTAAAAAACATTGGCATAAATTAAAGTATTTTAGTCCACAATTTGCTTATCAAAATCCAGGTGATGATATAATTATTATGGATATTGACCAGATAGTTGTAGGTAATGTAGATGAATTATTATCATGGCCTGTTAAAGAAAGAGAACTATTAACTTATGGTCAATGGTGGAATGCTAAACTACCTATAAACGGTGGTTTTTATAAATTTAAATCAGGTAGTTTAAAAGAAGTATGGGATAATTTTATTAAAGGCGCTAACTTTTGGCAAAATCATTACTATGAAACTGGTAGAGTTTCAGCTAAATATTATGGCGAACAAAACTATGTTTATAATCAAACTAGAGAAAACAATATAAAAATATCTTTAACGCCTGAAAAATGGTTATGTAAATATACAAATGATTTTAAAGAGAATGTAAAATTGAATAGAACTTATAGAGAGAAGTTTGACGCTGAATATATGATATTAGATGAAACACACCCTAATATAAAAATGGTTCATATAGCTGGTGTTGGTAAAACAATACATGAGATTGATGAACAATTTATTAAGGATAATTGGAAATGATACCTACTTGGCAAAGAACCTGTACAATGGATATAAGTGATAAATGCACTTTAGAATGTCCTACTTGTTTAAGACAAGGTTATAGAAAAAGAGGTGAAGTAATACCAGGTGGTGATTTGACACCAGAGAGATTTGAAAAACTAATACACTATTTTAAAGGTTTTAGTTTTTGTGGCCAAATATCGGACCCCATATTCAATCCTCATTTAGCTGAGTTATTAAAAATGTGTAAAGATAATCATAAGTCAATATCTGTACACACAGCAGCCTCTCATAGAAAAAAAGAATGGTGGAATGAAGTGTTTGACGCAAACACAAATGCTAGGTGGATGTTTGGTATAGATGGTTTACCATATGAAAGTTTTTTACATAGAAAAAATCAAGATGGCGAACATCTTTTTAATATGATGTTATTAGCAAAAAGTAAAGGTATAAAAGTTACATGGCAATATATCGTTTTTAGTTATAATGAAGACCATATAGAAGAGGCTACAGAGTTAGCATTAAAACACGATTTAGTATTAAGGATTATGGCCTCTGCAAGATGGAATGATACAAGAAAAAGAAGGGATCCTATGAGACCTAAAAACAAAAAATGGTGGATTGTTAGACCATGGGAATCAAGAGAAGGAAAAGATGATTAAAAAACCAGATAGAGCAGAAAGTTTTAAACCTAAATGTTTATTAACTGATAGACAACCTGCTTACACAGCCACAGGTTTTATAGTGCCTTGTTGTTGGGTTGATAATCCATGGGGTATGAGAGATGATTTTATTAAAAGATTTTATGACCCTAAAATGCATATTGATAATAATGAATCTGTTATGGAAATTATGAATAGTGATTTATATAATGAATGGTGGGACATGTTAATTAATAGGCCTGAAGAGGCACCTGATATTTGTAAAAAATATTGTGGTAGTAAATTAGAGGATAAAGTTACTAAACATGATACTTACATTTCTAAAAAGGGTAATAAATGAGAATAATTTGTTGTAGATTTGGTAATAAGTTTAATGATTGGCATGTTAAAAACTTAAAACATATGATTGATAATTACTCTGGTTTAAAATATGATAGTTTTGAAGTTATAGAAACAGATTTGTATGGCAACTGGTATAACAAATTTCAAATGTATGATAAGTTTAGAGATGGTGAAAATTTATATTTTGATTTAGACATGGTAATATATGATAAACTACCAAACTTAATAAGAAAAGATTTTACTTTATTATATGATTATTGGCGTGAAGGTGTTGAAAGTCATACACCACTTAATTCATCTATTGTTTCATGGACAGGTGATGTATCACATATATGGAAAAAATTTAAATCTAATGATGAATACTATTTAAAAAAATATTACAAAGGTAGTGATGAGTTTTATTATAAAGAAATTAAGTATAAAACTTATGATGATATTTGTTATTCAATTAAAGACCATACTTATGATACAAAACCTTTAGATAATTATAGCGTTTGCACTTTAGGTCAAATGCACCATCTCATGGAAAAAGGTTGGTCAGGTTGGTATTCTAATTATTTTTTACCAAATCAAATGCAGCCTGAAGAGTAGAAATCATATTTTTAGATTGTCTTAACTTCTTTTTAGTATCATTATTAGGAGCGTTTTTAATTTTATCTAATTCAAGCAAGGCTATCTTGGTTGCAAATAGGTGGTCTTCATTGTTATCTTCAAATATTGCTTTTACTAATAAAGGAAAAAATTTACTATCTAGTTTATGTTCGTCAAAAACCATACCCTCTTTCTTTGCAATACCCATGACGGTTTTTTCAAAGTGAGCTCTCTCATCTTGTTTTTTCTGGTAAGTATTTTCGTGTAATTGGTCTAAAGATATAAATTCATTTAATATTTTATACTGACCATGTTCTTTATTGAATGGTATTATGCAAGTAAACATTTTATCTTTTTCTTCATTTGTATATAACACCTCAATATTTTCTCTATTATTATCAATAAAGTAAGCCGTATAAAAGTGGTCTTTCAATAATTCTTTAGTTAACATTTCTATTCTCCTCTATATAACCATATAAATTTATTTTTGCTCGCCATCCAAACTTATTTAGTATTGATGTATCAGCTGTATTATCTTGTCTTTCAGTTTCATCACCTATTACAGACTTATAATCTATTTTAAAATAATCAACAATATCTACCAACTTATTACTTACACCTGTGCCTACATCTATAACACCTCTAAAAGTGTTATTCATCATAACTTGAACGGCACTTACAATATCATTTACATGAATAAAATCTCTAATATGATTTATATTAATATATTCTATATCATTTCTTAATATTTTCGGTATTAACATATTTTTTCTTGCACCTGGACCATAAACGGTTGTAAATCTTAAACCTACTGCGTTATTATGGTCTAATTGTTCCATGCTATATTTACTCATTGCATATGGATTTTTCCAAGGTTCATGTGCTGTTGATGAACTTGCATAGATAATTCTGGTATCTCTATAATGTTCAAATAATCTTTGAGTACCAATAACATTTGTTTTCCAATAATCAGTTGGTTTATCAAGACTATCTCTAACACCAGATAATCCTGCTAAATGTATAACTAAATCTATGTCGTCTGGAAATTTTGATTGTAATATGTCTTGGCCATTTTTGATATCAAAACCAATAACATTGTGTTCTTCTTTTAGATGATGAAATAAATGAGAGCCTACAAAGCCATCACTTCCCGTTAATAATATATTCATAATAAAAAACCTTATGTTATGCTTTATTTATCTTCAAAAAATATGTGTCTATTGTTGTTGGTGTTCCGTCTGGAAATTCTTGAGCTCTGTAATCATTTGTATTTACAAATCTAGTTTGTCTATTACCAGAACCACTTAATTTTGTATTTGCCATACCTGTTCCTCTATTTGTGCCTGAAGAATAACTATAAGTTATTTTATATCCGTCAGTAGAAGAAACAGCAGTATATCTAATTAATTCTGATAGTAAAGTTTCAAATGTTGCTGTAGCAAATTCTTGTAAATTATTTGAACCTTCAATAAAGACTGGTGATGTATATGTTGTATTTGAACCGTCAATCCTATGTAAATAATAATTTGTAATTGTAGTTGGTTGGTCTAATGTTTCAGGTATTGAGCCAGCAGAATAAGCTGATGTGTCTGCTCTCGTATCAACAAAAACAGGCGTAGATGATATCAAAGTATTACCTGTTAAAGATGTTGATGTTGAAATTTGATAAGTGCCTGCTTGTTTTGTTGTAGTAGAACCTGATACTAATTGGTCAATTGCAGGATGAATAAAAGTATCTTTCATATCAGTAATAGTCATGGCTCTAATTTCTCCTGTATCTGTATAATAAACAGGATAAGTTGTACCAGTATCAGTTGTAGGTGCTGATACAGAAGCTTCTGTCTTACTTATTCTTGCGTAGTTTACCGTAACGGTAGAAGGTTCTGCTGTTGTAGCCTCACTAGGAAAAGAAGTTGCACTAGTTGATTGAGCACCTGCCTGTAATCTTGTATCTGACAATGTTCCCAAATTTCCACCTGAACTAACTTGTGATAAAGTTACCGAAGGATTTAATGAATATTGATAAGCAACCTGGTCAATGACCTCAGCCAGTTTGGTATCGTCCATCTGTTGAAGATTGCCAGAATTATAAAATAAAGGTCTTACTGAAGCCATAATCTAATCCCATTCTTAAGCACCTGCGCCATGAATTGTTTTTAATGTTGTTCCTGCTGAGTTTAATATTTGTAATGTTGATAATGTTTTAAGTTGAGTAGAACCAACAGAGTCATCTGCCATCATAGCTTCTGTAACTGCGTCTGTCGAACCTGTCGTAATAACCGTACCACTTTCATCTGGTAAAGTAATTGTTCTTGCAGCTGTAGGGTCAACAACCGTTACCGTTGTTCTTTCTGTATTACTAGTTGCACCTTCAAAAATTAATGTTCTAGCAGTTGATAGATATAAGTTTGCGTCAATAGCTAAAGCAGCCGATATAGCACCACCTGAAGCAGATGATGTTAAGAAAGGAAAACCACCAATCTCATTTATAGTTAGAAGACCAGTTTGTGATTCTAAAGCATTTACTCTTAATGTATCATCTATATTCAATCTAGTTGAATCAGTTGAACTAATAGTATTACCTGATATTTGTACCGTGCCAAAAGTGTGTGTAGAACCTGAACCTGTAAATTGATTTGCTGTAATTGTTCCTGTTGTAATAACATTTTCAGAACCAAAACTTAAAACGGTAGAATCAGTTACAGATATTGTATTACCTGACATTTGTATGCCACCAACACTAAAAGTACCTGTTACTGATAAATCATTTGTAACCGTTAAATTATTACCTATTGTAACATTGTTTGGCAACCCTATTGTAACGGTATCTGTAGCACTTACAACAGCTTCAATTTCATTTGTAGTACCTAATATTGATAGTGTATCACCACCACCAATTAGCTGTGTAGTAGAACTAGAGTCTCTTACGGTAAAACCAGCAGTAGATGTAGCAATACTAATTGTTTCATTCATAGCGTCAACTAGATTAGTTGCACTAATAGAACCCGATAGGTTTGCTATATCACCAAAATCATTAGCAGCTAAGTCGTTAAACTGCGTTCTAAATGTTTCTAGTGTATCTGTTAATGCTATATTTCTTACTGCCATTAGTTTTTAACCAACTCTTTAATTAAGCCTTTTATTTCTCTTAACTCAGCTTTTAAATTATTTATC
>NZAX01000087.1 GCA_002687665.1 Flavobacteriaceae bacterium | reverse complement strand
TAATATTTTTTAGTTTATTAGCTATATTTTGTGCTAATGCTCAGACATCTGATAGTCCTTGGGCAGTCAGCTTAGGGGCTAATTTAGTTGGTGTTCAAGATGATTCTGTAGATGCATCTACTGGTTTTGGGGTTCCCTCCCTTAGTCTTTCTAGATACATTGCCGGTGGTTTGTCTATTGGCGCACAATACTCCATGAACTCTTTGGAAATCGACAAATTTGACGTTGATTACAATTCGGTTGATGCTTTCTTAAAGTATAATCTTTCCGAAGGGGATACTTTTCCGTTCTTATTTGCGGGTTACGGACTTTCCAACTTCCAAACTGATTCTGATGCTGAAGGTTATTTCCCATCTTCTGGTGCTGGAAGAACTTATTTTGGGGGTGCAGGTGTTAGTTTCTTCATTTCTGATAACTGGATTGTAAATGCAAGTACTAGCTATAGATCTACTAGTGAGAAAGGGAGTTATAATCATTTACAGCATGCTATTGGTTTTAGTTATGTGTTTGGTGCAGGAGATACTGATAAAGATGGTGTTTCTGACAAAAAAGATGTTTGTCCTGAGGTTCCGGGTCTAAAAGAATTCGATGGTTGTCCTGATACTGATGGTGATGGAATTCCAGATAATAAAGATGCTTGCCCAGAAGAAGCAGGTTCTGCAGAGTTAAACGGCTGTCCTGATTCCGACGGGGATGGTGTTGCTGATAATGACGATGCTTGTCCAGATGCACCAGGTTCAGCAGAGATGAATGGCTGTCCTGACACCGATGGGGATGGTTTAGCGGATAACGTTGACAAATGTCCACAAGAAGCTGGCGAAGCTGCTAATAATGGTTGTCCTGAAGACGATCGTGATGGTGATGGTGTTCCAGATAAAGACGATGTATGCCCAGATGAGGCTGGCGATGCTGCTAACAGCGGTTGTCCTGACCTTCCTGAACAATTGATATCTTTCATGAAAGGTGATAATGCTATCTTATATTTTGTTGTTAACAGTGCAATGATCACTGATGAATCAAGCGCTAAACTTAAAAGACTTACAGAACTTTTGGGTACTTACACAAGCGTCGATGTTGTTATTGAAGGTCATGCTTCAGCTGACGGTAGTATGTCATTCAATCAATCACTCTCTGAAAAAAGAGCTGAGAGCGTTAAAGAAGCGCTCGTAGCAATGGGGGTTGAAGCCTCTCGTTTAGAAACTGTTGGTTATGGAGAAACCAAGCCTGTAGGAGATAACAGTTCAGCTGCTGGAAGAGAAGCCAATAAAAGAGTACAGCTTAGAGTTGGAGAATAATACCTAATAGAAAATACTCAGAAAAACTCTCACAAACAATGTGAGAGTTTTTTTGTGCTTGAAAATTTTTTCAATCTAAATATAGACCCCTTTTTTATTTTCTTGCTTTGGAGCTATGGCAGGGGCACAAACAATACAAGGTTTACTCTTAAAAAAGTATTGACCTAATCTCTAAGAAAAATTTAGAAAAAGACTTGTTTTTGGAATTGTTATAGGCCCCTTATTTGTGTTTTTTCCATTAATCTATTATGGATTATATAATCTTTAAATGATTTTCTTGATTCGATGTAAATCATCGATCACTTGGCCTGTTTCAGATAAAAAGCATTACGGATAATTAAAGTACACTCTATAACCAGCTCAATAATCCAAAACAATTACCAAAAGAAAGTATAAATGAAAGTCAAAATTATCATACACGCAAAAGCCCCTATATTGAAAAGAGGTGATGTGTTAAAAATTCCTTTGGGTAAATTGATTGCTTTTGAATCTTCAGCACCTTTATTTTGTCTAATACTAACAATTGCAATTACAGCCATGGTCAAAATGGCAGTTAATCCCATCTGATCCATCCAAGGAAGATCGGGAAAGAAGGCTTCAAGACTTGTTCCATTTACCCAGCCTTTTGATCCTACCTTAAGAGACATAGCAATGGGTATAGAACTTAATGCACCCCATATGGCAGCCTTATTAGTTGTTTTTTTCCAAAATAAACCCAGGATAAAAACAGCTAATATTCCAGGACTCACGATACCGGTGTATTCCTGTATGAACTGAAAGGCTTGATCAATTCCCCCCAAAAGAGGAGCCATTGTAGCACCAATTATTAAGGCCACAGCAGCAGAGACTCTACCCACTTTAACTGTTTTTTTATCATCAGCATTTTTATCTATCAATTGCTTATAGATATCCATTGTAAAAATGGTCGAAGTGGAATTCAACATTGAAGCCAATGAGGAAACAATGGCTGCTGCCAGAGCGGCAAAGGCTAATCCTTTCAGGCCTACAGGTAAAAATTGCATTAACCAGGGATAAGCCTTGTCTGCCTTTCCTTCGGCAGGGATGTTCAGCATACTATTTTCACCTAATCCACTAAGAATTTCAGGATCATTTACAATAACATAAGCTGCAATTCCTGGGATCACGACAATCAATGGTATAATTAATTTTAGTCCTGCAGCAAATAAAATTCCCTTTTGAGACTCTTCGAGCGATTTTGCAGCTAAGGTACGTTGAATAATATATTGGTTGAATCCCCAATAATAAAGATTAGCGACCCAAAGTCCTCCAACCAATACTCCGATACCGGGTAAATTTTTGTATTCAGGATTAGCTTTATCCAAAATCATTTCAAAACGATCAGGAGCTGCATTATAAATGGATTTTAAACCCTCAATTACGCCTTGTCCCTGTGATACTGTATCCAATGCTAAATAGGTAGTTACCAGGCCTCCCAATACGAGAAAAACAACCTGAATAATATCTGTCCAAGCAACTGCAGTCAATCCTCCGTAAAGGGAATATGCTGCTGCAAAAAGTGCTAAACCCAATACAGCATATACCAGATCTATTCCAATTATGGTTTCTAAAGCCAAGCCACCTAGGTACATCACCGAGGCAAGATTAACAAATATATATAGGGAAATCCAAAAAATTGCCAAGATTGTCTTCAGTTGTGAAGAAAAACGCTTTTCGACAAATTCTGGGATGGTGTATAATTTTTTCTCAATAAAAATTGGAAGAAAGTATTTCCCGACAATTAACAGCGTTATCGCTGCCATCCACTCATAGGATGCAATGGCAAGACCCAATGCAAAACCTGATCCTGACATACCTATGAATTGCTCGGCAGAAATATTGGCTGCAATCAAAGAAGCCCCAATCGCCCACCAAGGGAGTGACTTGCCAGCCAAAAAGTAATCTTCGGCACTCTTCTCTTCACCCTCTTTATTTCTTGACACCCATAATCCTAATCCCAATATTACAAGGGCATATATAACAAAAATCAGATAGTCCAAAAATTCAAA
This sequence comes from Flavobacteriaceae bacterium, assembly GCA_002687665.1. Taxonomy (GTDB): domain Bacteria; phylum Bacteroidota; class Bacteroidia; order Flavobacteriales; family Flavobacteriaceae; genus UBA8316. The sequence goes on along the minus strand of NZAX01000087.1, from coordinate 6,632 downwards.
ACTAGAATTCATAAAGTTATGTTTGGTTAAATATTACGTAATTTTTTTTCCCATTCCCATGCAGTTTTCAGTGCCTCTCCCAGATCATTTTTTGCTTTCCACCGTAAAATTTTATTTGCTTTGGCTGTATCAGCATACGCCTCTACTATATCACCGGGTCTTCTGTCAACAATTTTATAGTTTAGAGTAACACCAGATACTTTTTCGAAGATTTTGATGACTTCCAAAACACTTTTACCTTTTCCCGTTCCCAAATTGAAAACTTCAAAATTATCTATTTGTTCATCGGCCATCATTCTTTTAAGTCCTGATACATGAGCTTCTGCCAAATCAACGACATGGATATAATCTCTAATACAGGTTCCATCCAGCGTAGGGTAATCGTTCCCAAAAACATTGAGATTATTATGAATTCCAGCAGCAGTTTGGGTAATAAACGGGACAAGGTTCTGCGGCTTACCTTTGGGTAATTCTCCAATTTCAATACTTGGGTGCCCCCCAATTGGATTGAAATACCGCAACGAAATTACTTTTAAAAGCCCGTTAGACCTTGTATTGTCAAAGAGTATTTGTTCGCCAATTTGTTTGGTGTTTCCATAGGGAGATTCTGCTTTTTTAATTGGGGCATTCTCAGTTATGGGAAGCTTGTCTGCTTGACCATATACCGTACAAGAAGAACTGAATATAAATGAAAACCTTTCTCCTTTACTTTCAATGGCTTGGAGTAGATAGATCAAAGACCCAATATTGTTTTCATAATATTTAAGTGGTTGGTCGATGCTTTCTCCAACTGCCTTACAAGCTGCAAAATGGATAATACCGGAAAGATCTGGACACGCCTCAAACAATCGATTGACTTCTTTCTTATCTCTTAAATTGAGTTTTACAAATTCAGGCGAAACACCTGTAATCTTCTTAATTCCATCCAATACCTTTATAGAGCTATTGGATAGATCGTCAACAATGATGATCTCAAATCCTTGCTGAATTAATTCGACACTTGTATGAGAGCCTATATAACCCAGACCTCCTGTGACTAGAATTTTTGAAGGCAATATGAAAAATAATATTTGGTTAAAAACAAATTTAACATTTTAAGAATCAATTCCATCGATAATTTTTTTTTCATTTGTTTTGAGTACCAAAAAGGTTGATTAAATTAGTTGCATTCTTATTTAAAACTTATAAAAATTAATGGCACACAATCGCAGGCCTCTTTCATTTAAAGATTACAAAACAGCTCCCTTTATTGTGGGAACTATGCGAATGGGGCAGTGGGGCAGAAATATGAACGCATCAGAGATCGAAAATTTTATAGAGGGCTGTATTTCAATGGACCTTATTGATTTTGACCACGCAGATATTTATGGTTCCTACACAACCGAAGCTGATTTTGGAGCTGTACTTAAAAAAAGACCGGATTTGCGAACTCAAATAAGAATTACAACAAAATGTGGGATCAAAATGGTTTCAGAGAAGCGACCCGAGCACCAGATCAAATCATACGATCTAAACAAAGACCATATTAAACGCTCTGTCGAAAATTCTTTACTTGCCTTCCATACAGATCATATTGATAACTTATTGTTGCATCGCCCTGATATTTTATTTGATCCATATGAAATAGCTCAAGCTTTTACCGAATTGAAAAACGAGGGGAAAGTCAAATTTTTTGGTGTTTCAAATTTTTCTGCAAGCCAATTTGAATTGCTTCAACAGATCTTTCCATTATGTACCCATCAAGTGGAGATATCATTGCTTCATCGCGAGGCATTTGAAAATGGTATTTTAGATCAATGTCAAAAGTGGGGAGTCAAACCCACTGCCTGGTCACCGCTGGGTGGAGGGGCCTTGTTAAAAAGTTCTTCAGAGGTTCATAACATTACTGAAGTGCAAAAAATTGTCAATTCACTTTGTCAAAAGTACGATGCTAAACCGGATCAAATTTTACTTGCTTGGTTGAGAAAACATCCTGCGGGGATCGTTCCTGTTCTGGGAACTTCTAAGCTTTCAAGAATTAAAAATGCCAAAGAAAGTTTGAATATTAATCTATCGCATGAGGAGTGGTATTTACTTTGGCAGGTTGCAACGGGAACCGAAATCGCATAAACCCCATCTTAATAATTTTAAACAATTAAATGTCTAAACCAATAGAGATTAGATCAAAAGAGGCGCAAGGCGCAGAGGTCTCTTGGTTTGCTCCCATTTGTGATGGTGACGACCGCTATTTGGGTGAGCGAAATGTGAAATACAAAAGCAATTGGGAAAATTCTTCCAATGTTTTACTTGCCGCTGATCAATTGGGTTATAGAAATATTTTATGTCCTTCCTCTTATCAAGTAGGACAAGATACTCTTCCTTTTGTTTCTGCCGTATCACCAATGATTGAAAATATAAATATACTGGCGGCTGTTCGTTGTGGTGAGATTCATCCTCCGATGTTGGCCCGTACACTGTCTACTATTGACCATATCCTTAAGGGACGACTTACGGTTAATATCATCTCATCAAACTTACCAGGCGAAGAACTCTCTTCCCAAGATCGGTATCAACGATCCAGAGAGGTCATTGAAATACTCAAACAAGCATGGTCAAAAGAGGAAATTAATTTCAACGGCCAGTTTTATAAGTTTAAACTTCCTACAAACCCTGTAAAACCCTATCAAAATAGAGGTCCTTTGCTTTACTTTGGGGGATATTCTACACCTGCGGTTGATCTTTGTGCCGAGCATTGTGATGTTTATCTGATGTGGCCTGAAACAGAGGACAATTTGAGGAACTTAATGGAAAATATGAGCCTTAAAGCTGCAAAATATAAAAGAAAGGTAGACTTCGGACTAAGGGTTCATGTGGTAGTTCGGGATACTGAGGAGGAGGCCCGTGAATATGCGGAAAGCATTATCTCAAAACTTGATTTAGGGGTTGGACAAGAATTAAAGGATCGAGCCCTAGACGCAAAATCCTATGGTGTTAAACGTCAAAAACAAATGAGAGATCAATCCTCCGGAGACGGCTATGTAGAACCTCATTTATGGACGGGTATAGGAAAGGCCCGATCTGGATGTGGAGCTGCACTTGTTGGTAACCCCGACCAGATCGTTGAAAAATTATACCGGTATATGGATATGGGTATACGATCTTTTATTTTCTCAGGCTATCCAAATATCGATGAATGTAATCGTTTTGCAGAGCTTGTACTTCCTAGATTAAAAACTTTTTCAATGCCCCACCTTCAGGGGAAAACTACAAAAGATGAGCCACTGACCCCCTTGGCCAATGGAATCAGAGTATGATAGATGACGTTCGTTTATTTAGATTTGTTATGTCATGATTGACTTTCTAATCGTTGTGGCCTACTTTGGATTAGTTATGCTAGTTGCCATTTGGGGAAAACAGACCAAAGGGATGACTAGTGAGGAATATTTCTTAAGTTCAAGAAGTTTACGATGGCACTCTATTGCTTTTTCGACCATTGCTACAAATATTCAGGGATATCAATTTTTGGGTATGATGGGCTCTGCCTACCTATATGGATTGGCACAGGCAAGTTTAGAGATAAATGCTATTCAGGGGATACTCTTAGCCTCTTTTGTATTTATTCCCTACTACCTGAAAGACAAGATCATCACCATCACTCAGTTTATAAAAAAACGGCTGGGAAAAAGGGTGGCGTTGCTTTATTCTTTAGCGAACATTTCGTTGTTTTCAACCATCACTATAGGGGCAGCACTTTTTTGGGGGGCATACGCTGCCGATATGGTTTTTGGAGAATATTTGTCCTTTCTGCATCCAAACCGAATTACAAGAATTACTGTGCTGATAATAATCCTTGGATTGTTTTCAGCGATCTATACTTATTTTGGTGGTCTAAGTTCTGTTGTTAGAACCGATATAGTTCAGTTTTTAGTTTTACTATCTGGTGGGTTGGTCGTAATGTTTATGGCGCTTAATCACTTAGGAGGCTGGTCAGCGTTGTACACAAAAACACCACAGTTGATGCACTTGCATCTACCTTGGGATCATGAAAAGTTGCCCTGGACACATATTTTTGGTTTATTCTTATTAAACATTAATTATTGGTGTGCTAATCAATCGATTGTGCAAAGGTCTCTGGCCGCCAAAAATCTCAAACACGCTCAGATAGGACTTATGGTCGGTGGTATGATGAAATATTTGATGGCTATGATTATTGTGGTACCTGGTATTGCACTGGTTGGTATTTTGGGAGAAAATGGACTGTCCGATCCAGACATGTCTTTCCCATATTTGGTAAATACATATTTACCGATGGGGGCAAAAGGTCTGGTTTTATGTGCCTTGTTTGCCTCTTTGATGAGCACTGTCGACTCAACATTCAATTCCTTGGCAACATTGTGGTCTGTTGATATTTACAAAGAATATCTCTCCAAAAAAGCAAGTGACGCCCAAATGGTCGAAGCTGGAAGACGTGCTATTTTATTTAGTTTTGTCTCAGGAGTTACAGTAGGAATCTTGTTGCTTTATCTTAAATTTTCAGACCCTAATGCTGCATTTACTCATACGCTGAATGAACTTCGATATTATATCAATTGTGGTATTGTGGTGGTTATTTGTGCTGCAGTTTTTTTGGTAGCTCCCCAACAAAAAGTCACATTTTCTGCTATTTTGGCCACCATATTCTTCCAGTTTATTTTCAAGTCCTTCTTCCCAGAGATGAATTATTTTGTAAGGGCCATGTGGGTCATACTTATCGGTTTTTTTCTAATTGTTTTGTTTTCAAAAACACGGTTTCAAAATCCCCGATTAATGATTCAAATCGCCTCAAAACAAATTATGGGAATAGGTTTAGGAATGTTAGCTTCTTTAATTTTATTGCATATTATTTTTCATTGATCAGATACAATCAGATGTTCCTGATCATATCAGTTGAGTTAATTTTTATATATTACAAAAAACAAAATCCATGAGGATATTCAACAAACCATTTTTGGTTGTAGCTGGGCTAATATCCATTCAGCTAGTCTCATGTAAAAACTTTAGTGCCAAACAAACCTGGCATAAGGGTAATTTACATACCCATTCTCTTTGGAGTGACGGTGATGATTTCCCCGAAATGATCATCCAATGGTATAAGGACAATGATTACCAATTTATCGCACTTTCAGATCACAATACCATTGGTGATTCAGAATTTTGGTATGAAATCAGAGAGAGGGAGGTGAAAAATAAAACTTTAGAAAAATATCAAAACCGATTTGGGGATTGGGTAGAAACCAAAATGGATTCTGGAAAAACACTAGTTCGGCTTAAAACTTTTGAGGAGTTCCGATCAAAATTGCAGGTTCCAGATTCATTTTTGGTCATCAAATCTGAGGAGGTCACTTCTTCTTTTGAAAAGAAGCCGATTCATATTAATGTTACAAACATAGTAGAAAAAATAGATCCCATTCGCGGAACTTCAGTATTGGATGTAATGCAGAGAACCTTAGACTCAGTTCACGAGCAAAGGAAAAGATTGAAAACCCCCATGTTTGCTCATATCAACCATCCTAACTTTGGTTACGGAATCAGTGCTGATGATCTAAAACAATTAAATGGAGAACGCTTTTTTGAGGTTTATAATGGTCACCCCGCAGTGAACAATGAGGGAGACGATATGCACATTGATACAGAAACCATGTGGGATTTAGTTAATATTCACTACCTCAATGAGGGTAAACCACTATTATTTGGAATTGCCACAGACGACAGTCATCGCTATCATTCTTTTTCATCTGAAGACAGCAATAGTGGGAGAGGATGGGTGATGGTAAATTGTAAAAAATTAGCTACAGAAGATATAATATCAGCCATGGAAAAAGGAGATTTTTACGCCTCTACTGGAGTTCATCTCAAAAAGCTCTTCACAGATAAAAAACAAATTGAAATTGAAGTTGATCCTGAATTTGGGGTAATTTATGAGATCATTTTTATTGGATATCAAAAAGAGGCTGAGGATGTGGTAGAGTTAAAAAAAGTGATTGGTAAGTCAGCATCATATACCTTTCAAAAAGAGGACGTTTTTGTGAGGGTCAGGATCAACTCCGATGCTAAAAAAGATAACCCTATTATTAAAGATGAAACCAAAAAAGCTTGGACTCAGCCCCTTTTGGTTGAATAATATATTTAAGTTTTTTACGGTCTATTTGTTTTACAATAATAATATAAATGATATTTTAATTCTTAATTAAATGAATGCATCAGAAGATGTTCCCTCTAATACAATCAATAGCCTATAGTTACAATAAACTTATATACAATTATTTATGAAAAATCAATTCATCCTAATGTTTTTGATTCTTTACACTAATATGGTCAGCGGACAACTTAATACCTCTCAAAACCCTTTAGCCATTATTCCAACTTCAAACATCACTGCGGTAAAACAATTTGAAAATGGGGAATTTAATATTTATGTCAATCATGATGATTTGAAAAGATTCAAACGGCAAGGTTTTGTTCAGTATGGAGATATGGGGGCAATTGGAGACGGCGTTTTAGATGATATGATATACATTGTTGCAACTCATTCTTTAGCGAATATTTATGGCCTTGATGTAAAAGCAGATAATGGAGCCAAATATTATATTGGCGATAAGGAAATGACAGCTTCC
>NZAX01000086.1 GCA_002687665.1 Flavobacteriaceae bacterium | reverse complement strand
TGGGATTGTATTGAGGAAAATTCCATAAACCAATATAGTAGGGACCCAAATTGAAACATATTGTCCCATTTCTTTTTCACCAGAAAACCATAAATAAACAGATAAAATAAAGCTTAATAAAGCTGACAATAAAACGGTAAAATCTCTTTTTCTCATTATTTTCTTTACAATATAATAAATCGAATTGGTTTTTGTAAATCTAAAAATTTAACTCTTGATTAATTAACTTTTTGATCAAATGAATTCTCTTTTTAGCGTCATTTGCATAACCAATTTCCATTCTCATATACATCGACCATTCCAATGCAGTTGATTTTAGTTTTGTGTCATTTCTAATTTTTCTAATATCATTTGGATTAAAATGATGTAAAGTAAGTTTATCCATTCCATTCCATTTGATTGAATCCATTTTAAAATTTGTCAATATTTCGCTAAATCTATTGAAACATAAATTATCAGAAAATATAGCAGATTTCAATTTCATATATTCTAAGTTATAGTAATCACTTAATTCGCTTTTCAACTGATTACTTTTAATATATTCTATTGCTCCAGTTGATATTAAAGCGTCAAAGAATCTTTTGTTTTCTACCATTTCATAATTTGACCACATACCAGAAATATATATTGGTTTAAACTCGTATGATAAATTAAAGAGTGAATCAATACAATTTATCCTTTGTTTATTATAGAAATCAGTGAATCCATAGAATTTATTGTCTTTTTCTAATTCAATTAAAACTCCCTCTAAACCCTTGTTTTTTTTTCAATTTTTTCCCTATCATTCAAAACATCTTGAATATAAAAAGAGAGTGTTACCGAGAATACAATCACTATAATCTCGAAGATATATCTAAATGCTGAAGTGTTTAATATTGATTTATTCATATAATGAATTTGTCACAAGATACTAATTTCGGGTGTTGGATAAAGTCCAGACATTTTTGCAGGACCAATAATTGGATATTTATTAGATGAAAATAAATGAATTGTTGGTCATCAAAACGTCTATTTTATGAAAATTTTTTATAAGCTTTTAGATTTAATAGCATCTATTAGATTTACTTTAAAAAATAAATAGAGTTAATAGAAATTAAATCATAGCAAATCCATTATGATTCTCTTAAACTTAGTACCCCTATGAATCTAATGGGTGTTTTTTTACGTACTTTTACCTTTGTAAGAGATTTGAAATACCCAATTTTAAGGCAGAAAATAGGGTATATGCTCTAAACTACATACTAATTTTCTGTCAGGCATTATTAATACTGGGTTTATTTATTCCTTGTAAATACTATTTTAAAACTTCTCAAAAAAACCAAGATTTGATGAATAAAATTGGGATATTAGGCAGTGGATGGTTGGGTTTAGCTTTAGCAGAAAAGGCCAAAAAAAAAGGCCATCAGGTATGGACAACTACAACAACAAAGAGTAAAGTAGATAGACTCCAAAACAAAGGATTCCATGTAAGGTATTTAAATTTCAGTGAAACATCAATGGTAGGAGAAATTGATTTTTTCAATCATATCAATACACTGGTAATAATTATCCCTCCAGGTTTGAGGAAAAATCCACAACACAATTATGTATCTCTTTTCGAGCAAATAATTGAAAAAGCAGAGTCTTACAAAATTAAAAGAGTATTGTTTACTAGCAGTACATCAGTTTATGGTTTTCAAAAAGGGATCATAACTGAAACCAGTAAATTGTTGGGAGATACCCCATCGGCACTACAAATCATAAATGTTGAGCGAAAACTCCAAAAAAATAAAAATTTTGAAAGCATCATTGTTCGATTAGGAGGATTAATTGGACCTAAACGTCATCCTATTTTCACCTTAGGAGGTAAAGAAAACCTTCCTAACCCTCAGTCTCCGATCAACTTTATTCATCAGGAAGATGCAGTAGCCATTCTTTTAAAAATAGTTGAAAATTGGAGTGGAAACCAAACTTACAATGCTGTTACCCCTTTTCATCCAAGTCGAAAAGAATACTATACACAGATGGCAAAAATTGCTCATATCAGTCCACCAAAATTTGAAAAAATAGGAACAATTAGAGGAACGATTAGTTCCAAAAAAATAGTTTCTGAATTGAATTGTCAATTTAAAGTGAAAAACTTGTTAATATTAAATTAATTAACAAACAAGACTTGGAATTAATTCTGGTTAAGTTTACAAAAATTTAATTTTGTACAGTTCACCAGAATTTATTGCTTCACTTAAAAAAATTCTTAATCTTCTAAAGAATGCTAAATTGGAATATTTAAAGGCTTCAGATGAGTCTAATTCCACAAATGACAAGCGATATTTCAATTTACAGTCAACATTGAGAAATCGCTATTTTCAGGATATAACTAAATTGCTGAGATCTCTTAACGTAGAGGTTGAAAATTTGGTTATTCATAGGCTAAACTTTGAACAAATGGTTATTTCTACCATTAAGAAACCTAATCACACTCATCTACATAAATCAATTAAATTCGATCAAAATCTCGTAGCTATTTACGATGAAGCTCTTACATTAAATCCCGGTGCGTCGGTTTTGAAAACCCATCGAGATAAAATTTCTGAATCTGTTTCAGAAAGTATTTATTTTCTGGAAAATGCAGGTTTCATTTTAGAGTCCTGAAGATTAGGTTGGTCCAACCTAAAACTGTCGAGTTGTATCTTGTTTTCTTCTGCCATACTGATTATTCTCTTCAACAAAATGTTGTATTCTAAATAGAGTTTATCAAGTGATTGGTTGAGTTTTTCATTTTGTTTATTGGCTGCATAAAAATGACATTTGATAATTTGCGTTTGTACCACCTTTATCCTACTATAGATCGGAACTTTGTCAAATTGTTTTGGAAAAGGAGATTTTAATAATGAGCTGGTAATTTTGTAAAGCTCAGAAATAAATGTCATGATACCTGCGGGGTTGAGCTGAGACATGTCCTCCATCGCATCATTAAATTTTTTGAATTGAATCCACTGGTTGATTTTATTTTCATCTATAAATTCGGGGGTAAGTTTAGTTAATTCTGAGGCATAATCAGGTGTATCAATGGTCAATTTATCTATTGATTTGTCAAGTACTGGATTAATATTGGATTTTTTTTCTTTGCAAGAAAAAAGACAAATGATCGTCAGAACTAGAGAAAAATAACGCATCATGAATTAAAAATTAAAATTTTAAATACCAATAGTTTTTTGCTTTATCAATAATACGGTAAAGAATATAATCTGTAAAAGATATAACTGATTCGGAAACCACCCTTTAACTTCTATCCGAAAATAGTGAAAAATTGATTGTAAAAATATTGCTACGGCTGTCCAACCAATATAGTTTTGAAGCGGTGCATCTCCACCATCAAAAGCCCAGAAGTCCAATACAGGTGCAATGGGCTCTATCAAAAGGTCAAGGAAAATCATCAAACAGACCCCAATGACAATTCGCATAATAAGGTTTTCATAAAACTGCTGGGCAATGGCTGCTGTAATAATTGTTAATAAAGCCCAATTGACACCTATTAGGATTGGAACACCCAAAATCTTGTATCCAAGGGCATCCCCATATTGGTAATCCCCAAAAATCCAGCCCCTTTGAACACCCAAAATTTCGGTAATCATCCCTGTTAAAAAAGCTAATATAACCATGTAGAAAAACCATTTATGACTGTTACAATTGATCAATAAGAGCGCAAAATTGATCGACAAAATGAGAGGTGTAGCCGAAATAAACCATTCTGAATTCCCATAAATTATACCCAAAATTCCACTTACATGAAACAACCAAATAATGGCAATAGAAATTATTTCACGGTTTAATTTCATTAGAATCTTCTCTAGCTTGAGGTATTAAATCAGTAGCAATCTTAGCAGAGAGTAAACACAAGGGAATGCCACCTCCAGGATGAACACTACCACCACAAAAATATAAATTTTTAATCTTGGAGCTAAAATTTGGATGCCTCAAAAAAGCAGCAAGCTTATCATTACTCGAGCTACCATATAATGCTCCTCTGTGGGAGGAGGTTCTTTTTTCAATAAGTGGAGGCGTCAAAACCTTTTCTTCCTCAATCATTGTTTGTAAATCTACCTTTAGAATTCGATTTAGTTTTATAATAGTTTTCTTCCTTAATTCATTAACTATTTTCTCCCAATTCTGTCCGTGATCAGCTGGTGTATTTATCATTACAAACCAGTTCTCCGATCCATTAGGGGAGTCAGAGGGAACATCTTTAGAGGTAATGTTTATGTAAATAGTAAAGTCGTCAGCAGGTGTTTTTTTATTAAAAATGGCATCAAATTCAGATTTGTAATTATCAGAAAAAAAGACATTGTGTAAGTCAAGTTTATCAAATTTATTTTTAATTCCCCAGTAAAAAATTATTGCCGAGCTAGACTTTTCTCTTTTTAAGATTTGATTAGGAGCTTTAACCCCTTTGAGTAAATACTTATATGTTGGATAAATGTCCATGTTTGAAATAATTACGTCGGAGTTAAAAATCCGTTCGTTAATTTTGATCCCTACTGCCTTATTTTTTTCGGTAATAATTTTCTCGACTTTCTTTCCCAATTTAAAATTTACTCCTTTTCTTACCGCTAACTCAAATAAAGAATTTGTTATCTGACACATTCCTTTTTCTGGTATATATGTTCCAAACTCTTGCTCCAGATGTTGAACTAAAGTCATTATTCCTGGTGTTTTAAATGGTGAAGAACCATTATATGTTGCATATCGATCATACATTTGAACTAAGTGAGGCTCTTTAAGTTGAGCAATGTTGACTGAATGGAGGTCTTTATTTATCTCATATTTCATAAAATTTTTAAGTGCATTCAATGTATTCCAACTGAGATAGTTACTAAACTTATGAAGTGATTTTTCTAAGAAGATCGGATATGTTAAATCAAATTTTTTCTTTGCTTCTTCTAGATAGATTTTTAAAGGATTGGTGTCAATGTTTAATTTATTTTGAATTTCCTTAAAGAAAAGATTTTTGTTTGCATATGCTGTTATTTCGGTTTTATCATCCCAAAAATATTTGCAACTAATTTTTTTTCTTTTGTAATTAAAAGAATCTGAGGGATTCTCGTTAAATAGTAAAAAAAGATCATCAATTAAATTAGGCATTGTAAGTAAGGGGGGGCCAGCATCAAATCTGTATTTACCTAATTTAAAAGATGTAATTTTCCCTCCAGGATAATGGTTAGAGTCAAAAACAGTTACTTCATACCCTTTCTTTACTAGTCGTAAAGCTGAGGCAATGCCCCCAATCCCTGCCCCGATAACAATTGCTTTCTTCATTTTTTTATATAATATGCTTAATATATCCTGAATCTGATAAAACATGAAACCTGGCAAATAGATCTTCTTTATACCATCTTCGAGCTCTAGTTTTTTTTATAATATTAGAATGAGTCTTGTTTCTGTAGGCAAACTTTTCGACGTCTTCAAAGCTATTCCAAATACTAAGTGTTGCCTGTTGTACAAAAGGCCACTCACCAATTCCTTTAAAGTACTTTACGCCAGCAGCATTTTCTATGGCAGAACTAGCGTGAGGTACAGATTTCCAAAATTCAATGAGACGGTGAGGCCTTAATGTAGCTCTGGTAATCACAGCTACAGGAAATCCAGAAATATTAGTCGGTGGCTTTTGTTCTTTAAAAGGGTTTTGTCCACTCCACAAACCATGGCTTTTTACAGGCAACATTTTAATAGTCCTGTATGTGGATGATTTTTGGTAAAATTTTTGGATTACTGAATTATGGTTCAAAAAATAGTCTGCAGATTTATTATTGTCCCAGACTCCCAAAAAAGCGTAAGTATTAAAATCAGGCCAGAGGCTAAAACCTTTACCTCCACCCGTTCCCAGTAGTTTGAAAAATTTTAATGATTCATTTTGTTGAAATTTTGATGGTGCAAAACCCATCTGTCTGAAAGCCCAAAATTTGTTTTTTAAGAAACTAAAAAAAGTAATAGTAGTAATCCCATCCATCAGCATCATCATCAAAAAAAGCGCAATAAATAAATGCGCTGTTAAAATTTATTAAAAAAACGCCTCCACTAGGATTTTAGAATTTGACTTTAGGAGATAGTAGTTGTGGAGGCGTTAATAAACCAAATTGAATTTAAACTGTTTAAAGATATATAAAAAAAATCAAACAAAAAAGATTAAACAAAAAATAAATTCTGTTTTGTAGTCCATTATAAAGGTTGTTACAAATTGATTATATTTGAACAATCGTATTTACTATTTATGTCACCATCTTTTGTAGCCTTTGTGGTTATAGCCTCTACCATAGGAGTGTTAATTGGAATTTTTATTGACCTTTCCAAAAAATAATCAACCTTGAGGTCACCTATACTTTTTGATAAGTTTATTTATTTGTTAATTATCGCCAATGTATTGGCTATGATTTTAGAATCTCATGTTTCCATAAGAGTTGTTTATGGTGATTTTTTTGGTTTTTTTGAGGCGATATCAATTTATATTTTCTCTTTTGAATATCTATACCGTATTAGACTTGCCTATATTGAAAACCGTTTTAAAGGTGTTTCACAATATGTATTTAGCACCTTTGGGTTAATTGATTTGATATCCATTTTGCCCTTTTACCTAAACCAATTCATTAAGGTAGACGGTAGATTCTTGAGGATACTCAGGTTGTTCCGCCTTACCCGAATATTTAAGCTTGGACGAGACAGTAGTTCACTTAAGCTATTCGTAAAAGCATTGAGGGGGGTAAAGAATGAATTAAGATTCACACTTTTTCTCTCTGCATTGGCCATTTTGTTCTCGGCTTCAGCCATCTACTATTTGGAAAATGAAGCTCAACCTGAGAAGTTTTCTAGTATTACAGAATCAATTTGGTGGGCTACAGTTTCTTTAGCTACAGTTGGTTATGGTGATGTCTATCCCATTACTGCCGGGGGTAAGGTTTTCGCCTCAATCATTTCTTTGATTGGGATAGGTATTGTAGCCATTCCAACAGGCATTATCTCCGCCTCTTTTGTGGAGGAAATATATTTGTTAAGAAGAAAAAGAGAAGATTAAATATAGTTTTTTAACCGATCTTTTAACCTTTTTTAATTAGGGGACTTTGATCCATATATCATAAGGTTTTCTTTAATCATGATTTTTTTGTATGTATGACACTAAAGTATCTTCTTCTTTCTAATTAAATTAAAGAGGGCGGTAATTCCAAACTTTATACATATTCATTTTTTGAGATTTTCAAAAAAGAAATAAAACCCTTCAATTCATTAAGTTTATTGATAGCTTTGTAACAAAATGAAAAAGCACATCAGCATTATTGGTTCCGGTTTTTCCTCTTTATCAGCGGCCTGTTACTTGGCTCAATCTGGACACCGAGTACAAGTTTATGAGAAAAACACTTCGCCTGGAGGGCGAGCCCGGCAGCTTAAAAAAGATGGATTTGTTTTTGATATTGGACCTTCCTGGTATTGGATGCCCGACGTTTTTGAAAAGTTTTTTGGAGATTTTGGAAAAAAAGTTAGTGACTATTATACTTTGGAACGCTTAGATCCTGGATATCAAGTTTATTTTGGACGTAAGGACTCAATATTGATCGGAGATTCTTTGGAGAAGATCTATTCAGCTTTCGAAGCTGAAGAAAAAGGAAGCGCTGCCAAACTGAAAAAATTCATCGGCAAGGCTGCCGACAATTATAAAATTGCGATCGACGAATTGGTATACCGCCCCGGGATTTCTCCACTAGAACTTGTCACGCCAGATACCCTCAAAAAATTAGGTTACTTTTTTTCTAACGTAAAAAGAGAGGTAACCCGAGAATTTAAAAATCCAAAATTGGTACAGATCCTTCAATTTCCTGTATTATTTTTAGGAGCTAAACCAGCAGATACTCCTGCTTTTTACAATTTTATGAATTTTGCTGATTTTGGTTTAGGGACTTGGCATCCTAAAGATGGGATGTACAGTATTGTCAAGGGTATGGTTAGACTGGCAGAAAGTTTTGGAGTAAAAATTCACCTTGATTCCCCGGTAGAAGAAATTTTATTAGAAAACAAAAAAGCGGTAGGAGTAAAGATAAATGGGCAAAACATCCTCTCCGATATTGTTTTAAGTGGTGCCGACTATCACCACACCGAAACCTTACTTCCAAAAGATTTGAGAGCCTACAGCCAGGCATACTGGGATAAAAAAACATTTGCACCCTCTTCTTTGCTATTCTATGTGGGATTGAACAAAAAGGTAAAAAATGTCTCCCACCACACCTTGTTTTTTGATGTAGACTTCGACACCCACGCCCAAACTATTTACGATACTATCCAATGGCCAGAAGAACCTTTATTTTATGCCAATTTTCCATCGATCTCTGATCCCAATATGGCTCCCGAAGGTAAAGAAGCTTGTTTTATTTTGATTCCAATTGCTCCAGGATTAGAGGATACCGAGGAGTTGAGGAATCGTTATTTTGAAATAGTAATAGACCGTTTGGAAACACTGACAGAACAAAGATTAAAAGACGACATTCTCTTTATGGAGTCTTTTTGTGTAAATGATTTTATTTCAGTTTACAATTCATACAAAGGGAATGCTTATGGTATGGCCAATACGCTTTTGCAAACGGCTTTCTTAAGACCTAAATTAAAAAGCAAAAAGGTAAAAAACCTCTTTTTTACAGGACAATTGACTGTCCCTGGTCCAGGAGTCCCCCCAGCACTCATCTCGGGGAAACTGGTAGCGGGGCTAATCGAGAAAGTTTAGAACCACCAATAAATGAAAACGAACTCATCCTCTTTTGTTTGAATTACAGAGTCCAGTTTTTTAATGTTGCGTTCAAGAGTTGCATCATAATCTACCAACTGCTCGGAGATTTGTTCCCAGAGGCCTAATCTTTTGAATAGATTGTATTTCAAAAATTTCTCTTTTTGGAAATAATTGCGATGTTTTACCCAAAAGTCAGTATCATATAAATCTATTTTCTCTAATTCATAAATCCATTTGTTAGCTACCTGTGCCTCAAACTGATCTACATAGACTTTTTCTTCGCGATCTGTATTGAGCATTAAATATTTCAAGTCAGTTCCGTCATAGGTATTGTTAACTAATCGACCCACCTCTGAACCCAAAAATCTAAACGTTCCATCCAATTTTATAGCCTCGTACACTACCCTTGGAGGGTTAAATGGATTGTAATTATAATAAAAAGAAAGTGGAGAATAAGGCATCCCATCGGCCTCGTCTATAAATAAAAAAACACTGTCTTTGTCCTCCTCCCATTGGTCATATAAACGGCTGTATAAAGCTCTAATCCATTGATTTTCCTCCATATACATTTGTGTGTATTCTTGGATATCTATCATTTCATCCCTCAGCCCAATTAGGTTATCGATATTGGACTCTCTGTCTCCAAATTCTTCTCCTTGGCTTTCAACCCCGAAAGAAACTAATACCCCAAAAAATACAATAAGGAACTCTACAAAACCTTTTTTAATTCGATCATAAAAGTCTTGAAGAGAAAAACGGTCTCCCAAAGTAATGATCCGCAACAACCAATTGAGTTTTTCCCTTTTTATCCCTTTTTCGCTTTCATCTTTGTTTAAATCGTCGCTCATGGGTATTTATTTTTTTTAAATATATCGAATATATATTTGATATTTAAATTATTTGGCGCTGTCATTAAAATTTACTTTAAGTTCAAAAATTTCATTGATCAATCTAAATAATGTTTTTTCAAAACGATCCAATTTTT
>NZAX01000085.1 GCA_002687665.1 Flavobacteriaceae bacterium | reverse complement strand
TAATCTCTCACCTTGGCAAAAGGTACAGTTGTCTCGCCACCCCTCTAGACCATATGCATTGGATTACATCAACGCGCTTTCCGGAAATACTTTTCTGGAGTTACATGGTGATAGAAATTTTGCAGATGACAAAGCGATGGTAGGAGGATTGGGAAAAATTGACAATCAGACATTTATGTTCATTGGGACACAAAAGGGATACAATACTAAAACTAGACAATATCGAAATTTTGGGATGTCCAAACCCGAGGGTTACCGTAAGGCTCTCAGATTGATGAAAATGGCTGAAAAATTTGAAATCCCCATTATTTCATTAATTGATACACCTGGTGCTTATCCAGGCTTAGGGGCTGAAGAGCGGGGTCAGGGTCAAGCCATTGCTAATAACATATACCAGATGCTATCCATTAAAACCCCCATTATTGTCACAATCATTGGAGAGGGTGCTTCGGGTGGTGCCTTGGGGATTGGTGTTGGAGATTTAATCTACATGCTAGAAAATACTTGGTACTCTGTAATTTCTCCTGAATCTTGTTCTTCAATTCTTTGGAGAAGTTGGGAGTATAAAGAAACTGCTGCCAAAGCTTTAAAACTTACCGCAGAGGATATGTTGAAAACCAAATTGATTGATAAAATTATCAAAGAACCACTGGGGGGTGCACATTTTGATCGAAACAATGTTTTCTTAACAGTTAAAAAACAAATGATAGATGCTTTTAGAACTCTTGACAAAATGGACAGTGCTCAACTAATTGAGGCCAGAAGAGCAAAATTTTCTAATATGGGAACCTTCCAAAGTTAGACATCACTCAATGTTTTATTCTTATCAACAAGTTTAACTTTTTATCAACAACCAATTTGTTTAACTCTGTAGGATAAAATTTGAAAATATTTTAAATAGCAAACCAAGTAAACCATTTACATTAGCAGACATGGAGAAAATTAATCCTGGTCAATCAAGCAAACCATCTTCAGGAACAGTAATTAACCTTAAGCAGGGAAAATTACCACCTCAGGCTATCGAATTAGAGGAGGCTGTTTTGGGGGCTATGCTAATTGATAAAAAAGGTGTGGACGAGGTTATCGATCTTCTTGAACCCGAAGCTTTTTACAAATCATCGCATAAAAATATTTTCGAATCGATTTTTAGATTGTTTCAAAACTCCCAACCAATTGACTTATTGACAGTTTCTGCTGATTTGAGAAAAAATGGAAAATTGGAAAGTATTGGAGGAGATTATTACTTGGTAAATCTTACACAAAAAGTTGCTTCATCTGCTCACATAGAATTTCACGCTAGAATTATTTTACAGAAATACATTCAAAGAAGTTTGATACGTATTTCAAATGAAATAATAGAATCTTCATATAAGGAATCTGTCGATGTCTTTGATTTGTTAGACGAGGCGGAGTCTAAGTTGTATGATGTGGCCCAGGGCAACATCAAAAAATCTTCTTACACCGCACAAAATCTGGTAATGCTAGCCAAGAAAAAAATTGAGGAAATTGCGAATAAGGATGGTTTAAGTGGAGTGGCTTCAGGTTTTGAAAAACTGGACCTTCTCACCTCAGGATGGCAGCCAAGTGATTTGATTATTATAGCTGCCCGTCCAGGTATGGGTAAAACAGCGCTTACCCTCTCTATGGCCAGAAATATGGCTGTAACAGAGCAAACTCCAGTTGCTTTTTTCTCTCTTGAAATGTCTTCAGTACAGTTAATTACGCGACTGATTTCCGCTGAAACTGGCCTTTCCTCAGAAAAACTCAGAACTGGAAAATTAGCAGATCACGAGTGGAAACAGCTTAACGTAAAGGTTGGGGATCTGGAAAAAGCACCATTATTTATTGATGACACCCCTGCTCTGTCTATTTTTGACCTCCGTGCAAAAGCCAGGCGACTCGCCTCACAACACGATATTAAACTCATTATTGTTGATTACTTGCAATTGATGACTGCAGGAGCTAGTAGTAAAGCAGGTAATCGTGAACAAGAGATTTCTTCAATTTCGAGAAACCTAAAATCATTGGCCAAGGAATTGAACATTCCTGTAATTGCCCTTTCTCAACTTTCGAGAGCTGTAGAGACCAGAGGCGGAACCAAACGACCTCAACTTTCTGACCTCAGGGAATCCGGTGCCATTGAGCAAGATGCGGATATCGTTTCATTTATTTATAGACCAGAGTATTATGGTATTGAGGAGTGGGATGATGAAGAACATTCTTCATCTATTGGTCAAGCAGAGTTAATCCTTGCCAAACACCGAAACGGAGGGCTCGACAACATTCGTATGAAATTTATAGGGAACTTGGGTAAATTTGAAGATTTACAATCCAATGACTCCCCTTATGAGTTCCAATCCAAAATGAACGATAATGATCCCTCTAATGAGTCCAAAGGAAATTTACCAGGACCAGATGATGCTTTTGATCTCCCTTCAAATGCTAAGGATGATATGCCATTTTAAAGTTTAATCGCATTAGCCTCAAGGTTCAACCTCAAGTCTATTGGATTTTTAAAATGAATGGTATGGATACCAATATCTTTCGCCGCTAATACGTTTCTCAGATTATCGTCTATAAACAGGCTTTCCTCAGCCTTAAAATCAAAACGATCCAAGGTTAATTGGTAAATATCTGGAAAAGGTTTTCGGGTCTTTTCGATACCAGAAACAACAATACCCTCAAAACGGTGTAGGAATTCAAACCGATCTAAAGCAACCGGAAAGGTCTCTGCGCTCCAGTTGGTCAGAGCAACTATTCTCAAATTGGGTTTCTTTAGCAGTTGATTGAGAATCTTAACTGTTTCAGTAATGGGGTCTCCTAGCATCTCTTCCCAACGCCCATAGTACATTCTGATCCATTGTTCGTATTGGGGAAACATTTTTACCCGATCCTCAGTGGCCTGTTGCAATGGATAGCCTGCATCTTGATTTTCATTCCAGTCCATAGTGCAGATTTTATCAAAAAACCATTGCATTTTTTTACGATCTCCTTGAAAAACCTCTAAATAGACATATTCTGGATTCCAATCGATGAGTACACCTCCCAAATCGAATATGATATTTTTTATTTTGCCCATAATTATTTCTTAACCCTATTTTTGTCCCATTAGCATCAGATAGCTTTTTAGAAAAACATCGATACCCCCGTTCATTACCATATCCACATCATTGGTTTCGGTTTGGGTTCTGACATCTTTTACCAACTTGTAGGGGTGCATGACATAGTTTCTGATTTGGGACCCCCATTCGATTTTCTTTTTTGAGGCTTCTATCTCATTTCGGGCTGATAGTTTTTTTTGCAATTCGATTTCATAAAGCTGAGATTTTAACAATTGCATCGCTTTATTTTTGTTTTCCAATTGTGAACGAGTTTCAGAATTTTCAATGATGATGCCAGTGGGATGATGTCTCAAACGCACTGCAGTCTCAACTTTGTTAACATTTTGGCCACCAGCACCACTGGCACGCATTGTTTCCCAATTATACTCAGAGGGGTTGACAACAATTTCGATACTGTCATCCACTAATGGGTATACATATACCGAAGCAAAAGAGGTATGCCTTTTTGCATTGCTGTCAAAAGGTGAGATTCTAACTAGTCGGTGCACTCCGTTTTCTCCTTTAAGCCAGCCAAATGCGTATTCTCCATTTAATTCAAGGGTTACTGTTTTTATTCCTGCTACATCTCCTGATTGATTATTCAGTTCTCTGACTTTGATTTTGTTTTTCTCAGCCCACATCAAATACATACGCATTAGCATTTCAGCCCAATCACAACTTTCTGTTCCTCCTGCACCTGCAGTAATCTGTAGGACAGCACTAAGGTCATCTCCCTCGTTAGATAACATGTTTAGAAATTCAATCTCCTCGAGTTGAATCAGGGTTTGGTTGTAATGATCCTCTACTTCAGCGACAGTGATTTCACCTGCCCTTTGGAATTCCAACAAAACTGTAAGATCCTCTTGTTTTTGACAGATGTTTTCAAAAGCTTCCACCCATTTTTTTAAGTTTCTTATTTGACGCATCAGCTTTTCAGCTTGCTGTGCATCATCCCAAAAGTTCGGTACCAGTGTTTTCTCCTCTAGATTGGTGATTTCTATTTTTTTGGCATCTATGTCAAAGGTACCCCCTTAACGCACCCAGGCGATCACTAAGTTCTTTTTCCTTTTCAGAAGAAATCATTTTGAATTTTGTAAGATAAATATTGACAAAATTAATTTTAAATTCCGAACTCAAAATAAAATTTAGAATTAAGTTAGAGAATAAATCAATCTACTTCTTATGTATTTCAAAAACTTTACCTTCAGATTTTTTTCCATTGCTATAGTCAATTACTTTTGTTCCCTGATGCAATTCTAACCATAAAAGCATGCCCAACTCAAACATAACCCCACCAGTGGCTGATGTAGCTCCTTATGAACATAAGATTCACGATCACATTCGAATTGATCCCTATTATTGGCTTAACGAAAGGGAGAGCCCCGAGGTTTTAGATTACATAGATCGGGAAAATGATTATTACCAAAAAATGACTGCCCATACCCAACCATTGCAGGAGGAGCTTTATAATGAAATGCGTTCGCGTATTAAAGAGGATGACAGCTCAGTTCCATATTTTTATAATGGGTACTGGTACATCACTCGATACGATGAAGGTAAAGATTACCCCATCTACAGTCGAAAAAAAGGACTACTCACTTCGGCAGAGGAGGTACTGTTCGACTGCAATAAAATGGCACAAGGTTTGGACTATTTTCGACTGGTAGGAATTTCAGTAAGTCCTGACAACACCAAAGTTGCTTTTGGTGTTGACACCGTTTCCCGAAGGCAATACACTATTAAGATAAAAGACCTCAATAGTGGTCAACTAATAAATACCAATATTGAAAACACCTCTGGTGTCAGTGTTTGGGCTGCTGATAACGCAACACTTTTCTACAACAAAAAAAATCTACAAACTCTGCGCTCTGAGGCGGTTTACAAACATCAAATTAATTCTCCTGAACAAGCAGATCAACTCGTCTATGAGGAAGTTGACGAAACCTTTTCGGTCTATATTACCTCTTCAAAATCAAGAAAATATATTTTTATATCCTCTCAAAGTACTACCACCAGCGAGTATCGTTTTATAAAATCCGATGAGCCAGAGGCGGATTTTAAGATCATTCAGCCCCGAACCATTGGATTAGAGTATGACGTTGCACATTTTGGGGATCATTTTTACCTTCATACCAACTTAAACCAGGCTACTAACTTTCAGATCATGAGAACTTCTGTCGACCATACAAGTACTGAGTTTTGGGAGCCATTACTGCAGTACCGTAAGGAAGTTTTAATTGAAGACTTTGAATTATTTGATCAGTATTGGGTGGTAAACGAGAGAGAAAATGGTCTTTCGAGATTGCGGATTATGCGTTGGGATCAATCGGAAGACTATCACCTCACTATGGAGGAGGAATCCTACTCGCTTTATTTTTATTACAACCCCGAGTTTGAGTCGAACCAACTGAGGTATGTTTTTGACTCTCTAACCACTCCCACTTCGGTAATCGAATACGATATGCTTTCCCAAGAGAAAATCATCTTAAAAACCCAAGAAATATTGGATAGAGATTTTGACCCGAGTCATTACCGTTCCCAAAGATTGTGGGCCAATGCCAGAGATGGCGCTAAAATCCCTATTTCTGTTGTTTATCATAAGGATACCAAGTTATCTGAATCAACGCCCGTTTTGCAATATGCCTATGGATCTTATGGTCACACAATTGATCCATCGTTTTCCTCCAATCGCTTAAGCCTATTGGATCGAGGTTTTGTATTTGCCATTGCACACATTAGGGGAGGAGAATACATGGGCAGACATTGGTATGAGGATGGGAAGCTGCTTAAGAAAAAAAACACTTTTTTTGATTTCATAGATTGTTCGAAGTTTTTAGTCGAGCAAAAATTAACTGCTCCCGATCACCTATATGCTAATGGAGGCTCTGCAGGTGGTTTGCTAATGGGCGTAATCATAAATCTGGCACCTGAATTGTACAATGGTGTGATTGCCGATGTTCCTTTTGTGGATGTGGTCACCACAATGTTGGACGACACTATTCCCCTTACCACCTCAGAATACGATGAGTGGGGCAATCCGAACGAAAAAAAATATTACGACTATATGTTGTCCTATTCTCCTTATGATCAGGTTAAGGCACAAGATTACCCTAACCTCCTGGTGACTTCGGGTTTACATGATTCACAAGTGCAGTATTTCGAGCCTACAAAATGGGTTGCCCGACTGAGGGCCAAGAAGACAGACAAAAAAAAATTGTTCTTATACACTAACACAAAAGCAGGACACAGTGGGGCTTCTGGACGTTTTGACTCGCTTAAAGAATTGGCAAGAAAATTCTCATTTATAATTTGTTTGGAAGAAAATAGTCTTTAAAAAAAGTATTATTTTTGCAAGGAGGGAAATGAAAAGAAATAAAATCAACAGAGGAATGGGGGTTGAGGATAACATTTTGTCCTTGATCGGAAGTACACCACTTATTCGCTTAAAAAATGTAGTTAAAGGTTTTGATGGTAATTTTTTTAGCAAATTTGAAGCTTTTAACCCAGGTCACTCAAACAAAGACAGAATTGCACTTCACATTATCAAAGAAGCCGAAAATAAAGGTATTCTTAAACCCGGTGATACTATCATTGAGACCACCTCCGGTAACACTGGTTTTAGTCTAGCCATGGTTTCCTTGATTAAAGGATATGAGTGTATTCTGGCCGTGAGTTCTAAGTCATCTAAAGATAAGATTAATATGTTGAATGCGATGGGTGCAAAAGTATATGTTTGTCCCGCAAATGTATCAGCAGAGGATTCTAGATCCTACTATCAAGTAGCTAAAAATTTACATAACGAAATCAAAGGTTCTGTATACATAAATCAGTATTTCAACGAACTTAATATAGAAGCTCATTACAAAACTACAGGCCCAGAGATCTGGGATCAAACTGATGGTAAAATAACTCATTTGGTCGCTTGTTCCGGAACAGGGGGTACAATTTCCGGTTGTGCTAAATTTTTGAAAGAACAAAACCCTGACGTAGAAATTATTGGTGTAGATGCCTACGGCTCTGTTCTAAAAAAATACCATGAAACCAGGGAGCTAGACACTGATGAAATTTATCCCTATCGTATAGAGGGATTGGGTAAAAACCTTATTCCAACTGCAACTGATTTTGATGCCATTGACCTTTTTGTGAAGGTTACCGATGAGGATAGTGCTCACATGGCCAGGGAGGTTACTCGTAAGGAAGGTTTGTTTGTTGGCTACACTTCTGGGGCTGCCATGCAAGCAGTAAAGCAACTCAATCAATCAGGAATGTTTAAAGGTGATGACTGTGTTGTTGTTGTTTTTCCAG
>NZAX01000084.1 GCA_002687665.1 Flavobacteriaceae bacterium | reverse complement strand
TCCCACAGGTTTTCCAATGGATGTTATAGAGATTATGAAAAAGGAGTCCAAGATTTGTAATTATTTGGACATTCCTTTACAACACATTTCTGACCCTATTCTTAAATCCATGCGAAGGGGAACCACTCAAAAAAAAACAACGGATTTGATTAATAATATCCGAAAAATACTACCTGAAATTGCTATAAGAACAACACTGATTGTGGGTTATCCTGGCGAAACAGATGACGATTTTGAAACTCTAAAGCAATGGGTTAAAGCAATGAAATTCGAGCGTTTGGGCTGTTTCACATACAGTCATGAGGAAAACACGAATGCCTATAAATTAGATGATAATGTGTCTCAGCAAATCAAACAGGAACGTGCAAATGATATCATGAAAATTCAATCCGAAATCTCTTGGGAACACAATCAAAAAAAGGTTGGAAAATCCCTACGATGCGTGATTGATCGAAAAAAAGGCGACTACTATATTGGCAGAACCGAAATTGACTCCCCTGATGTGGACAACGAAGTTTTGATCGATGCAAAAAAATATTACCTGAAGCTTGGGGATTTTACAGATGTTGAAATCAAAGATGCAACAGATTTTGACCTCTATGGTATCCCGACAAAAACTAACCCGCTTGGAGATTAAAAAAACACTCCTATCTTTAAGCTAAAATGGTCATGAAAGCGCATCAGATTCCCTTTATCGAAACTGGATTTTTTTCGGGATTGATGTGCGATTATCTGAATAATAAAAAGGAATTACAACCTTTTCACAGTGGTATGCCCAGCTTTGAAAACCTTTATCAACAATCATTAAAGAAAAAAAAGGCGTTTTCCTCAGAGATTAGAAAAACACTATGTAAAACTTTGAACAAACAATACAGTGCCATAGAGTTTTCATCTTCGATAGCTGAGAATCTTCAACTGCTAGAGCATGAGAATACTCTTACGGTTACCACCGGACATCAATTGTGTTTGATGACCGGACCGCTCTATTTTATCTATAAAATTGTCAGTACAATTAAATTGTGTCGGCAACTAAGAGACAAATATCCCGATTTAAATTTTGTGCCCATTTATTGGATGGCGACAGAAGACCATGATTTTGAAGAGATCAGTAGTTTTATTTTTCGAGGTAAAAAATTCCATTGGAATACTGAGTCCGGTATTGCTGTGGGAAAAATAAATACCAAGAGTTTAAAGCCACTTTTAGATTTATTCAAACAAGAACTGGGTAATAGTGTCAATGCTAATACTTTAAAAAAATTGATCGAAGAAAGCTATGGGGCTGGTGGTGATTTATCTGAGGCGACAAGGAAATTTGTTCATTCTCTTTTCAACACCTATGGATTATTGATCATTGATGCCAATGAGAAGGCACTGAAAAGACATTTTATTCCTTATCTGAAGGAAGAAATAGAAAAGCAAAGTTGTTTTAGATACGTAGTTTCTCAAATCGAAACTCTAAAAAGGGATTATAATCCTTTCTATAAGCCTCAAGTCAATCCTCGAGATCTGCATCTATTTTTTTTGGATGATGCTAGAAGGCGTCGGTTAGTGAAAAATGAAAATGGGTTTTCGTGGGAGGGAAAAGAAGGAACTATTGATCCAACAGAAATGATGGATTGGGTGGAGAAATCCCCTGAAAATTTTTCCCCTGATGTACTTATGCGCACTCTATACCAAGAGGTTATTTTACCTAATATTGCCTATGTCGGTGGAGGAGGGGAATTGGCTTATTGGTTAGAACTAAAATCGTTTTTTGATACCCAATCGGTTCCTTTTCCGCTTTTGATTTTAAGAAATTCGGCCTTATTGATCAGTCAGAATAATATCCGTAAAATCAGCAACTTTAAATTGGATTTAAAAGACCTCTTTTTAAATAGAAATGCGCTAATCAACAAAAAAGTTAGGCAAATCAGTAATATTGATTTGGACTTGTCCCCTTTAAAAAAAACCTTAAATGAACAGTTTAAACAATTAGAGTCATTAATATTAAAAACCGATGCTTCCTTTGAAGGAGCGGTCAAAGCTCAAAAGTCTAAGCAATTAAAGGGCATCGAACGTTTGGAACTTCGCCTGCTCAAAGCTCAAAAGATAAAGTTGAAAGATCACGTGCAGCGTTTGGTTCATTTACATGAAAAAATTTTTCCGGGAGAACAACTGCAAGAAAGGGTGGAAAACTTTAGTGATTTTTATCTCCAACACGGAAGTGAATTTATCGATTTTCTTATGGAAACTTTTGAGCCGTTATCTGCTGAATTTTCTATAATAGAGGACTGAGATTTACAAACATTTTTTTTAATAAAATCCCTTTTTCGCCAATTCAAAACAACTTAATAAATTGTATTTTTAACATATGCATAATAAAGTATTGATTCTTGATTTTGGGTCACAATACACACAATTGATAGCTAGACGTGTTAGAGAACTGTTTATCTATTGTGAAATCCATCCATATAACAAAACACCAAAGAGAATAGAGCAATTCAATGCTGTTATATTGTCCGGCTCTCCATATTCAGTTCGATCTGAAGATCCGCCTCATCCTGACCTTTCAAGCATAAGAGGTAAATTACCCTTGTTGGCTGTTTGTTATGGAGCGCAGTATTTGGCCCATTTTTCCGGTGGGCTAGTTAAGCCTTCCAATAGCCGTGAATATGGGAGGGCGAATCTATCGTTTGTTCAATCAGGAGAATCCTTTTTCGAAGGAATTGATAAAGGCAGTCAAGTATGGATGAGTCATAGTGATACTATTGACCAACTGCCTGATGGAGGCAGCTTGCTGGCCAGTACTGATGATGTCAAAAATGCTGCCTTTTGCATTGATGGGGAAACTACTTTTGGTATTCAATTTCACCCAGAGGTTTATCACACTACCGATGGAAAAAAAATATTGGAAAACTTTTTGATCAAAATTGCCAAAATCCAACAAAAATGGACTCCAGACTCTTTTGTGGAAATGACAGTAAAACAAATAGCCGAGACTGTAGGTGATGAAAAAGTGATTTTGGGACTCTCCGGTGGGGTTGATTCAACTGTAGCGGCAGTATTATTAAACAAAGCCATAGGAAAGCAGTTGCATTGTATTTTTGTCAATAACGGTTTATTGAGAAAAAATGAATTTAAAAGCGTATTGAATCAGTACAAAGGCATGGGACTGAACGTCAAAGGCGTTGATGCTTCAGTTGAATTTCTTAAGGCTCTCAAAGGGGAGATCGATCCAGAGAAAAAAAGAAAAATTATCGGAAATACTTTTATTGATGTTTTTGATAATGAGTCCAAAAAAACACCAGGGGTAAGTTGGTTGGCTCAAGGGACCATTTATCCCGATGTGATCGAATCCATTTCTGTCAATGGCCCCTCGGCGATCATCAAATCTCACCACAATGTTGGGGGATTGCCCGAGTATATGAAACTCAAATTGGTTGAGCCCCTTAAGATGTTGTTCAAAGATGAGGTTAGACGCGTGGGTGCCAGTATTGGGATCGATCCTGAACTGCTTGGGCGTCACCCTTTTCCTGGACCGGGACTGGGTATTAGAATTTTGGGAGATATCACCGCAGAAAAGGTAAAAATTCTTCAAGAGGTAGATGCTATTTTTATCAATGGTTTAAAATCATGGGATTTATACGATCAGGTTTGGCAGGCAGGTGCTATGCTCTTGCCCGTCAACAGCGTAGGTGTGATGGGAGACGAGCGCACTTACGAACAGTGCGTAGCCCTTCGGGCTGTCCAATCTACCGATGGGATGACTGCCGATTGGGTAGATTTACCTTATGCGTTCTTGCAAAAAATGTCTAATGAGATTATTAATAAAGTTAGAGGAGTCAATAGAGTAGTCTATGACATCAGCTCTAAACCTCCTGCCACCATTGAATGGGAATAAATTGAAAAAAAATAAGATCTTTTTTCTTGCTCTTCTTTTGTGTGGAATTCTTTTTTCCGCTGCACAGGAGATGCCTGTGAAGTTTCTTCCTCATAAGGTCAAAAAAAAAGAGACCATCTTTGGTATAACTCGAAAATACAACATTACAGAAACCCAGTTGAATGAGTACAATCCCCTTCTGAAGAAAATAGGGTTGAGAAAACGGATGGTTTTGCGCATTCCCGTTTATCCTGTGTTGGTTGAGGAATTACCTGAGCAACCGGTTGAGGTAGATCAAAACACCCAAGCCTATATTGTAAAACCCAAAGAGACTAAATGGCGTATAGCCTATAATTTTCAGATCACCATTCCAGAATTGGAGGCCTTAAACCCTGAGATCAAAAAAGGACTAAAGGAAGGTCAGGAAATTCGTATTCCAATTATGGCTTCAACAACCGCAAGTGAAACCATTGATCCGACTTGGGACAGTAACTTCAATTATTACAAAGTACTCCCCAAGGAAGGTTATTATCGCATCGAAAAAAAAATAGCGGTAACCCAAAAGGTGTTGGATTCCCTCAATCCAAACCTGTCCTCATTGGGATTACAGGCAGGTATGATATTGAGGGTTCCCGGTGAAGCCAAAGGTGAGCTAAAGATTCAGAATGACCTATTGGTAGAGCGTTTCTCCCTTTTGGATTCTCTTAAAGAATCCCACGAAATTGAGTTGGCTCTTCTATTACCATTCAAAGCCAATGAAATAGAATACGACTCTATAGAAGACACTCGTAGATTATTGCAAAGCCGGAATTTGCATACCCTTTCTACAGATTTTTATTCAGGTGTTTTGCTGGCAGCAGATACCTTGAGTCACTATGGGGTTTTAGTAAAGCTCAATGTCTTTGATACTCAAAACAGTATCTCCAAAGTGAATGAAATTATAAATACCCATGATTTTTCTCATACCGACGCCATAATTGGCCCATTGATTCCTACCAATTTTGATTATCTATCGACTAAGTCTCAAGTTCGTAAAATTCCTAAGATTGCTCCCCTTTCGACCAATTCCGTGGCTCTGAGGGAGGCAGTATATCAGTCTGTTACGTCCAAAAACTTCCTAAGAAAAAGAATGTATGAGTATTTGGATAAGACATTGAACCGAGAAGACAATATTGTTTTGGTCGTTGATTCTTTAAGCCGTTCCGTGGAAAATGACCTTTTGGAATTGTTCCCCATGGCAACGATTTTGCGTCCCGAAAAAAGTAATTATATACTGCCTGATTTGATTGATTCCCTTTTGGTGGATACCCTTCCCAATAAGGTGATCCTAGAAAGTCAAGACTTTTCATTGATTTCCAGTGCCAGTTCACAGATGAGTGCCCAGCAGTCAGAACTCAGAGCAGTTCAATTATTTACTACTTACCGGGGAAATGCATACGAAAATCCCAACTTGTCTAGGAAGCAACTGGGGGATTTGAAATTTACCTATACCACGGATCGATTGCCCTTAAAGTTGGGAGAATACAATCATTTTCAAAATCACTACATCAGGACCTTTGGTAAACCACCCAACCGAACTGCCATACGTGCCTATGACCTTATAATGGATTTGATCTTGAGAAAAGCTTATTCTGGCAACTTTAAATCCATTGACAAGATTCCGGAGACGGATTATCAGGAGCACCGCTTTCTCTATCAAAAACAAAATAAGAGTTTTGAAAACACAGGCTATTTTTTACTTCAACACAAAGATTTTGAAATCATTGAGCTCAAGAAATAGTAGAAATGCCACAAAAGTAAGTCGGGATTTTGTAAATTTGAGCCCGGTTAGTCATTTTAGAATACAAACCGGATGCCGGATATAAAGTATATTTTTGTTACAGGAGGGGTTACTTCTTCCCTTGGAAAAGGAATAATAGCGGCATCATTAGCCAAGTTACTTCAGGCGCAAAGTTTTAAAGTTACCATTCAGAAGTTCGACCCTTATATTAATGTTGATCCCGGTACGCTCAATCCCTATGAACATGGTGAATGTTATGTTACCGATGATGGAGCGGAGACAGATTTGGACTTAGGTCATTACGAGAGGTTTTTGAACATCAATACTTCTCAGGCCAACAATGTGACTACCGGAAGGGTCTATCAAAGTGTGATCGAAAAAGAACGTCGGGGAGAGTTTTTAGGAAAAACCGTGCAGGTAGTTCCTCATATTACCAATGAGATTAAAGAGCGAATGCAGTTACTAGGAAATAGTGGGGACTTTGATATTATTATCACTGAGATTGGCGGGACGGTAGGTGATATTGAATCCCTGCCCTATATCGAATCTGTTCGACAACTAATCTATGAATTGGGAGAGGAAAATGCCATGGTAATTCATCTTACATTGGTTCCTTATCTTTCTGCTGCAGGAGAGCTGAAAACAAAGCCAACACAACATTCTGTCAAAACTCTTATGGAAAGTGGAATCAAAGCAGATGTTTTGGTCTGTAGAACAGAACATAAATTATCCGAAGACCTTCGTAAAAAATTGGCCCTCTTCTGCAATGTAAGACCCGAGGCGGTTATTCAATCCATAGACGTAGATACCATCTACGATGTTCCCTTGAAGATGTTGGAAGAAGGTTTGGATCGTGTGGTTTTAGATCAATTAAAATTGACTGCCAAATCCGAGCTTAATTTGGATCATTGGAAATCTTTTTTGGAAAAGCACAAAAACCCAAAACGAAAAGTCAAAATCGGTTTGGTGGGAAAATATGTAGAGTTACAAGATTCCTATAAATCGATTTTAGAGGCTATTATTCATGCGGGAGCCGTAAATGAGACAGAGGTAGTGGTGGTGAGTATCCACTCTGAATTTTTGAATCAGATCAACGCTGAAGAACAGCTCAAGGAGCTTCACGGTCTTATCGTAGCCCCTGGTTTTGGAGGCAGAGGGATTGAGGGTAAAATAGATGCCATTAGCTATGTCAGGGAAAATAACATTCCCTTTTTTGGAATCTGCTTGGGGATGCAAATGGCAGTTATCGAATACGCTAGAAATGTATTGATGCATACCAATGCCAACTCTACCGAGATTGATGAAAACACAGATTATCCTGTTATTGACCTGATGGAAAGTCAAAAAGGAGTGGTCAAAAAAGGCGGTACCATGCGATTGGGAAAATGGAATTGTAACCTTACCAAAGGTAGTAAAGTAGCTGAGGTATACGGAAAAGAACAAATCACAGAGCGCCACCGTCACCGTTTTGAGTTTAACAACCAACATAAAACAGAGGTTTTTGAAAAGGGAACTTTAAAAGTCTCCGGAGTCAATCCTGAAACAGGTTTGGTAGAAATTGTTGAAAATCAAGATCACCCTTGGTTTGTTGGTGTGCAGTTTCACCCGGAGTATAAAAGCACCGTTTCAAATCCACACCCCTTATTTGTAGCATTTATAAAAGCCAGTATTGACTATCTTAGCCAACAGCAACCGAACTAAAGCCCATGGAAGAAAGAAAATTTGATCCCTACCAATTCATTGGATTCGTTCTCATTGCGATGATCCTAACATGGATGCTTTATGTCAATAAGCCTGAAGAAGGAGTAAATCCAGCATTTGAACCCGAAAAAACCGAAGTTGCTATTCAACCAAAGGAAGCGCCGACTATTCAATTAAATGACTCCCTTCAAAAAGTAAACCTGCAGAGTACTTTCGGGATTTTTAGTAATTGGATGACTGATCAGGGAGCTGCTACCCAAATATTGGAAAACAAAGATCTTTTGATAAAAGTGAGTCCCAAGGGTGGGTTGATTACGCTTGTTCGGCTCAAAAATTATACCGATTACCTTGATCAACCCCTGGAATTGGTCAAAGAAGGTAATAGTCAATTCAACGTAAAGTTCACTACCAAAGACGGTCGAAGACTGAATACCAAAGATTTTTACTTTACTCCTCAACTTAGTTCGAAAAACGGAAAACAAACACTATCTCTAAAAGCAGCCATTGCACCTAACCAGTATTTGGAATTTGTTTATGCCATTGATGCAGAGCGTTTTTTGGTTGATTTTACCATTCAATCCTCGGGAATTGCCCCTCTATTGGACAGCAGTGAGCCGGCGATATTATCTTGGGAAACTAATGCTTACCGCAATTCCAAAAGTATTGACTATGAAGGACGCTATACTGAACTCACATACGGTTATGATGCGGATAAAATAGATTATCTGTCACTTAGCGGAAGCGATGAGGACTCCCCGGAGGAAGTGCGATGGGTTTCTTTTAGACAACACTTTTTCAGTGCCATTTTGATCCCAGAAAAGCCGGTAGATCAACTCACGGTTAACACTGATAATCTGGCAGATGACAGGTCTTTGGACGAGGTTTTTACCAAAAAATTTGGCGTACAAATCCCATTGGCTTACCAATCGGGGGAGTTTGGAAGTCGGTTTGAATACTATTTTGGAACTACCGATTATCAAACTTTAAAATCATACGATAGAGATTTAGAATCATCTATTCCATTGGGTTGGGGTATCTTTGGCTGGCTCAACCGATTTATCTTTTTGCCTTTATTTGGATTCTTATCCTCATTTCTACCGCACGGGATAGCCATTATCTTGATGACCATCATTGTTCGTTTGGCTATGTCTCCCGTTACTTATAGGTCCTATGTTTCCCAAATTAAAATGAAAGTATTACGGCCTGAAATTGAGGAACTGAACAAAAAATACAAAGACAATGCAGTAAAGCGTCAGCAGGAAACGATGAGCCTTTACAACCGCGCCGGAGCCAACCCTATGGCGGGTTGTATCCCCGCTTTGTTGCAACTCCCTGTTTTTTATGCCCTTTTCACTTTTTTCCCAGTTGCTTTTGAATTGCGTAAAAAAAGTTTTCTTTGGGCTGACGATCTGTCTTCTTATGACTCGATATTAGACCTAGGATTTAACATCCCATTTTACGGTGACCATGTTAGTTTGTTTCCTATTTTGGCCTCTATAGCGATCTTTTTTTATACCCAGATGACCACTGGCCAGCAAGCCATGCCCCAGCAACCCGGTATGCCCAATATGAAGATTATAATGTACCTGATGCCACTGATGATGTTATTTTTCTTTAACAACTATGCCAGCGGATTGAGTCTGTACTACTTTGTTTCTAACCTGTTGACCATCTTTTTGATGTTGGTGATCAAGAATTATATCATTGACGATCAAAAAATCCATGCCCAAATAGAGGAGAACAAAAAGAAACCCAAAAAGGCAGGGGGCTTTTCCGCACGTTTGCAAAAAGCAATGGAACAGGCTGAAAAGCAAAAAAAAGCCCGAGGTAGATAGGCCCTGCCTTAAGGATTAGAATTTAATTTGTTGGTGTAACTTTGCTCTATGAAAAAGAAAAGGGTTATTGTAGGTTTATCTGGAGGGGTGGACTCCAGTATAGCGGCCTATTTGCTTACCCAACAGGATTACGAAGTCATTGGCCTGTTTATGAAAAACTGGCACGACGAGTCGGTAACACTCTCCAATGAATGTCCTTGGCTGGAGGATAGCAATGATGCCATGCTTGTGGCCGAAAAGCTAGGAATCCCTTTTCAAACAGTAGATTTGAGTGCTGAATATAAAGAACGCATCGTTGACTATATGTTCGACGAATATGCTGCGGGAAGAACCCCCAACCCCGATATACTTTGTAACCGGGAAATTAAGTTTGACGTTTTTTTAAAAATCGCTCTTTCTTTGGGTGCAGACTATGTGGCTACCGGCCATTATTGTCAAAAAGAAATAGTTTGTATTGAAAACAAGAGTATTTACCGCTTGATCAGTGGTGTTGATGGCAACAAAGACCAATCCTATTTCCTATGTCAATTGACTCAGAATCAATTGGCAAAAACCCTTTTTCCAATTGGTCACCTGCAAAAATCAGAGGTACGTAAAATTGCCCGGGAACTGAATTTGGTTACGGCTGAAAAAAGAGACTCTCAAGGGCTATGCTTTATTGGGAAAGTGAGTTTGCCCGATTTTTTGAAGCAGCAATTGCAACCCAATACAGGAAACATAATTGAGATAGCCGAGGATTTTTACAATGGCAAAGACCTCCCCAAAACCTTAACTGCTAAATCTCAAAAAATACGATATCAAGCTAAAGATGGAAAAATCGTGGGGACACATAATGGGGCGCACTTTTTCACCATAGGCCAGAGAAAAGGGCTTGCTGTAGGGGGAACAACCGAACCTTTATTTGTGATTGATACCGACGTGGTGGAAAATGTTGTCTATGTAGGACAGGGTAAAAGTCACCCAGGTTTGTTTCGTAATGCCCTTAAAGTCCATTTGGATGATGTACATTGGGTGAGGCAAGATTTAAGTAACATTCAAGAAAAAAAAATGGAGGTTATGGCACGAATACGATACCGTCAAACCCTTCAAAAAGCTGCACTTTTTTTTCATACAGACGCCCTATATGTAGTGTTTAATCAACCTCAATCTGCTATTACCTCTGGTCAGTTTGTGGCTTGGTACAAAGACTCAGAGTTGTTAGGATCAGGGGTTATTGCTTAGGCTTTTTGCTCAGCACTTTCTTTAGAAAACACGATTTCTACCTGATTGTGGAGAATGTCCTCAAAGGTTTCTTTTTTCCGAATCAAATGAGCTTTGCCATCATACCACAGCACCTCTGCAGGTCGGTAACGGGAATTGTAATTGCTGGCCATAGAAAAGCAATAGGCGCCGCAGTTTCTAAATACCAATAGGTCTCCCTCGGTGATCTCTGCTATTTTTCGGTTGCTGCCAAAAGTATCTGTTTCGCAAATATACCCTACCACGGAATAAAAGCGTTCTTTACCCTTGGGATTGGAAAGGTTTTCTATATGGTGATAAGAACCATAGAGCATAGGGCGGATCAGGTGGTTAAAGCCACTGTCTACCTGAGCAAATACTGTAGACGTGGTTTGTTTTACTATGTTGACTTGAGTTACGAAATGGCCAGCTTGGCTGACCAAAAATTTTCCAGGCTCAAAAATCAGTTGTAGGTCATGTCCGTATTCCTTGCAAAAATCAATGAACCTTTTTGATAATTTTTCGCCCAGCTCTTCGAGATTAGTTTCAATATCATTTTGTTGATAAGGAACTTTAAAACCACTACCAAAATCTATAAACTCAAGATTTTTAAAATTTTTTGCGGTATCGAATAAAATTTCGGCCGCATGTAAAAAAACGTCGATGTCTAATATATCGCTGCCAGTGTGCATGTGTATTCCGTTTATTTTCATGGCGGTGTTTTCTACGATGCGCATTAAATGTGGTATTTGATGTATTGAAATACCGAATTTGGAGTCAATATGTCCAACAGAGATGTTGTTGTTCCCGCCCGCCATTACATGGGGGTTGATGCGAATACAGACGGGTGTTTTGGAATGTTTAGCACCAAATTGCTCCAATAAGGAAAGGTTGTCAATATTGATTTGAACCCCCATTTTGGCGACTTCTTCTATTTCTTTTAGGGAAACCCCGTTGGGGGTATAAATGATGGCATGGGGTTCAAAACCCGCAGCCAATCCTAATTTCACCTCTTGGATGGAAACCGTATCCAGTCCCGAACCCAATTGCCGCATCAGTTTTAAGATTGAGACATTAGACAATGCCTTGGTGGCGTAATTGATCCTAAGATTTCTTATGCTTCTAAATGCAGAGGTCAATTTTTGATACTGAGAGGCTATTTTTGCTGAGTCGTATACATAGATTGGATTGCCAAATTCGGAGGCAATGTCCAATAAATCAAGGTTTGTCACTTTTATCCTATTTATTTGATCGCAAAATTAATCTCAAATATCAAACCACCGTCCAAAAACATCATATGTTATAAAAATCAAACATATTGTTTTATATGTAACATTATACTTTTCCACTAATGGTATATTATTCACTGCTGATTTATTATTTTTGGGTCATAAAAATCAAATAATGAATCTACACGAATATCAGGGCAAAGAGATTTTAGCCAGCTTTGGCGTAGCTGTCCAAAACGGTATTGTAGCCAACAATTCTGATGATGCGGTTTCAGCAGCCCAAAAACTCACGGCAGATACGGGAACCTCTTGGCATGTCATCAAGGCACAAATCCACGCCGGGGGAAGAGGCAAAGGCGGAGGGGTTAAATTGGCCAAGAGTTTGGATGAGGTAAAATCCATATCTGAACAAATCATTGGGATGCAATTGATCACGCCTCAAACCCCTCCGGAGGGTAAAAAAGTTAATAAGGTATTAATCGCCGAAGATGTTTACTATCCCGGAGATTCAGAGCCTAAAGAATTTTATGTTTCGGTTCTGCTCAACCGATCTACTGGAAACAACATGATTATGTATTCTACTGAAGGAGGAATGGACATTGAAGCCGTAGCTGAAAAAACACCTGAGTTGATTTTTACTGAAGAAATTGACCCTGCTTACGGGCTTCAAGGCTTTCAAGCCCGAAATGTTGCTTTTAATTTGGGTTTGAATGGTGTGGCCTATAAAGGAATGGTAAAATTCATTACCGCGTTGTACGATGCCTATGTTGGAGCTGATGCCTCTCTCTTTGAAATCAATCCAGTTTTAAAAACTTCCGATGACAAGATCATTGCCGTTGATGCCAAGGTAACTTTGGACGAAAATGCCCTTTTCCGACACAAGGAATATGAAGAACTCAGAGACCTATCCGAAGAAAACCCTACCGATGTAGAAGCGCGTGATGTGGGACTCAACTACGTAGCACTGGACGGAAATGTGGGATGTATGGTTAATGGAGCAGGATTGGCCATGGCGACCATGGATTTGATTAAACAGTCTGGAGGTTCTCCGGCCAACTTTTTAGATGTAGGAGGTACCGCTGATGCAAAGCGTGTTGAGATAGCTTTTCGTTTGATCTTAAAGGATCCCAATGTAGCCGCGATTTTGGTCAACATCTTTGGTGGGATCGTACGTTGCGACAGGGTGGCTCAGGGAATCGTGGATGCCTATAAAAATATGGGAGACGCCATCAAAGTCCCAATTATTGTTCGTTTGCAAGGAACCAATTCCGATATTGCCAAGAAATTAATCGATGATTCCGGACTTAATGTTTTGTCTGCTATAGCCTTTGAAGAAGCCGCGCAAAAGGTCCAAGAAGCATTATGACTGTCATTTTGACATAAATTTTAAGGAATTTACCGACATGTTGTCATCTACCTTTTAATGGTATAGGATTTGAAGTAAGTTTTATAAAAAGTTTAATTTAAAATCTTAATATCATGAATTTAATTAAAAGACAAAACCCCGTATTTACCTCCTTGATCGATGATCTTTTTCTTTCCTTTTTTCAACAGGTAAACTTTTAATTTTTTGTCCCCCAAAAACACTACTATTTTTAGCAACTTTATCCTCGATGTAATGTGAAGCCGCTTCGATCACTTCTAAACTGTTGACATAGGAATCGTAGGAAGTCTCTCCCCAAGTAAAAACCCCATGACTTC
>NZAX01000042.1 GCA_002687665.1 Flavobacteriaceae bacterium | reverse complement strand
GATTCAACATCTGTTTGATCTTGTGTAGCGTCTGTTCTTCCTGCAGTAAAAGGAACTTTAACCTGATGTCCTGCATCTGATGCGGCTTTTTCAATTCCTGCACTTCCGGCCAAAACGATCAAGTCGGCTAAAGAAACTTTTTTACCTTGACTCATGGCATTAAATTCGTTTTTGATGTCTGTCAATACATCTAAAACTTTTCCCAGTTGAATGGGTTGATTAACATCCCAGTATTTCTGGGGAGAAAGACTAACTCTTGCTCCATTGGCGCCACCGCGTTTATCAGAGTTTCTGAAAGTAGCGGCTGAAGCCCATGCTGCACTGACCAACTGACCAACACTTAAGCCCGATTCCAAAATTTTAACTTTTATGGTAGCTTCATCTTCCTCATCAATTAATACATGATCTAGCGTAGGGACAGGGTCTTGCCAAATCAAAGTTTCATTGGGAACTTCCGACCCCAAATACCGATCAATAGGCCCCATGTCTCTATGTGTTAACTTGAACCATGCCCTGGCAAAAGCATCTGCAAATTCATCGGGATTTTCATAAAAATGTCTCGAGATGGGCTCATAAATGGGATCCATGCGCAAAGCTATGTCCGTTGTCAACATCATTGGAGCATGAAACTTATCCGGGTTATGTGCGTCTGGAACCGTTCCTGCGCCGGCATTACCTTTTGGTGTCCACTGTTGTGCCCCTCCGGGACTTTTTGTCAACTCCCAATCATAACCAAAAAGGTTTTCAAAGTAATTGTGACTCCATCTTGTGGGAGTAGTTGTCCATGCACCTTCCAAACCACTGGTGATGGTGTGTTCTCCTTTCCCAGAGCCGTAGTTATTCTTCCAACCCATGCTCATTTGCTCAATTCGGGCACCGGCAGGTTCAGCCTCTACGTACTGATCTGAATCGGCGGCTCCGTGTGTTTTCCCGAAAGTGTGTCCACCGGCAATCAAAGCCACTGTTTCGTAATCATTCATTGCCATTCGACCAAAGGTTTCTCGAATATCAATTGCCGATTTTAGTGGGTCGGGATTTCCATTGGGCCCCTCCGGATTGACATAGATAAGTCCCATTTGTACAGCTCCCAAAGGATTTTCCAGTTCACGATCTCCAGTATATCTTTTGTCTCCAAGCCATTCTGCCTCCTGACCCCAATAGACGTCTTCTTCTGGCTCCCACACATCTGCACGACCTCCTCCAAATCCAAAAGTTTTGAACCCCATAGACTCCATAGCAACATTACCTGTCAATACCATTAAGTCTGCCCAAGAAAGTTTTTTCCCGTACTTTTGTTTGATAGGCCACAAAAGCAATCTTGCCTTTTCTAAGTTGGCATTGTCAGGCCAACTGTTCAGTGGTGCAAAACGCAGTGTGCCCGCTCCGGCACCACCTCGCCCATCGGCAATTCGGTATGTACCTGCAGCATGCCATGCCATGCGAATGAAGAATGGTCCATAGTGTCCATAATCAGCAGGCCACCAATCCTGTGAATTGGTCATAAGTTCATGCAAATCCTCTTTGACAGCTGCTAAGTCAAGTTTTTTGAATTCTTTCGCATAATCAAAACCCGGATCCATTGGATCAGAAAGAGAAGAGTGTTGACGGAGGATATTTAAATTTAATTGGTTTGGCCACCAGTCTCGATTAACTGTTCCACCTCCAGCGCTTTCTCTTAAAACTCCGCCTAAATAGGGGCATTTTGCGATGTCACCGTTTCCATTAGTATGATTATCCATAGGTATTTGGTTTAGAATTTATATTGATTTTCAAATTTAAATTTAATTAGAATAAAATTTACAAGAGATAATAACAAATTTCTTTATGTGTATAAGATTTTCTAATCTTTCAAAAAAAATCAATGAGTATTTAAATTTTTGATTTTGATTTTAAAATAGGCGTAAACCAAAGTCATCAATGGACTGATCCAATTAAAAAAAGCGTAGAAAAAATATTCTGCTACCCCCACGCCCAATACCCCTGATTGATATGCCCCACAGGTATTCCAAGGCACCAATACAGAGGTTACCGTTCCGGCATCCTCTAATGTTCTGCTTAGATTCTCAGGAGCCAGCTTTCGATCCCGGTAGGCTTGTGCAAACATCTTTCCCGGCACCACAATGGCCAAGTATTGGTCAGAAGCGGTAAGGTTGACCGTCAGACTGGTTGCTGCCGTACCGGCAATAAGTTGAAAATTGGTTTGAGCCCATTTTAAAAAAGCATTGCTGATGGCCTGTAAGGCACCAATGGCGTCCATCACCCCACCAAAAACCATAGCACAAATAATCAACCAAACCGTACCCAGCATCCCTTGCATTCCTCCCGATGAAAATAATTCGTTCAAAAGGGGGTCATTGGTTTCGATTTGGGTATCGACAGTAATGGCATTAAAAATGCTTTTATAAATGGTTTTAAAATTCAACACCGAACTTTCGGACAAATCCATCAGCAATTGAGGTTGAAAAATCAATGCAAAAAGACCTCCCAAAAGTGTTCCAACAAACAGTGCCAAAAGCGAAGGAGTTTTTTTGACAATCATTATGATAACTAATAGAGGCACCAAAAACAACCAAGGGCTGATATTGAATCTCTCTCTAATGGATTTACTCAGTAAGGAAGTATCTACTTCCCCTGAACTTGAAAAACTCCATCCCAAAACAATAAACAACAAAAGGGTAATCACAATACAAGGGAGGGTGGTATAAAGCATATAACGTATATGGGTAAAGAGCTCACCTCCTGCCATTGCAGGAGCCAAGTTGGTGGTATCACTCAAGGGGGAGAGCTTATCCCCAAAATAGGCACCGGAAATCACAGCACCGGCCACCATACCCACGGGTAAGTCCAAAGCTTTCCCTATACC
The DNA here is from genome assembly GCA_002687665.1 of Flavobacteriaceae bacterium. Taxonomy (GTDB): domain Bacteria; phylum Bacteroidota; class Bacteroidia; order Flavobacteriales; family Flavobacteriaceae; genus UBA8316. Next base: position 28,765 of record NZAX01000042.1, on the reverse strand, counting down.
AATCAAGGCAATCCCGATGGTCGCTGAGGTAGACCAACTGCTCCCCGTTGCCAAAGAAACCAAAGCCGAGATTAGTACACATACCGGGAGGAAAAAACGAGGGTTGGCAATTTGTAAACCATAATCAATCATGGCGGGAATGATACCACTCAACAGCCATGTTCCTGACAAAGCCCCTACTAAAAGTAAAATCAAAATGGGACCTGTGACCGATTGTAAGTTATCTCCAACCTTACGCAACATTTCCCCATAGGTGACTTTGTTTCGAAGACCTAACAAGCCTGCTACAACCCCCCCTAATAAAAGAATAAACTGGTTGGAACCACTCAATGCATCATCCCCAAAAATAGTGACATTATAGGTCAACAGCATGACCAAAATGATCAATGGGAGTAAAGCAACCGGTAGGGATAACTGAGGATTTTTCAAACTCTTATCAATATCCTACAATATAAATATTAAATCAAACCGATTCCTGTAAAAAAACTATTTTAACGCTCTAAACATTTGTATTTTTGACTGTAAATAGAAATTTAAACTATGCAATCATTTGATGTTGCCGTAATCGGATCGGGACCTGGAGGTTATGTAGCTGCCATTCGTTGCTCACAGTTGGGGATGAAAACCGCCTTAATAGAAAAGTACAATACCCTGGGAGGAACCTGCCTTAATGTTGGCTGTATTCCTTCTAAATCATTACTTGATTCATCTCACCATTATGAAGATGCCGTAAAGCATTTTGAAGAACATGGGATTGAAATTCCCGGTGAGGTCAAGGTCAATCTGAAAAAAATGATTTCCCGAAAAGCCTCTGTTGTAGAACAAACCACCAAAGGCATTGATTTTTTGATGGAAAAGAATAAAGTAACCGTTTTTAATGGCTTGGGTTCCTTTAAGGATACTTCTACCATTCATGTCGAAGGAGAAAAGCCGGAGGATATTACTGCCAAAAACATTATCATTGCTACAGGTTCCAAACCTGGAAGCTTGCCCTTCATTAATATCGACAAAGAACGCATCATCACCTCGACCGAGGCATTGGAGTTGAAAGAAATCCCCAAACATATGATCGTCATAGGTGGAGGGGTCATTGGTTTGGAATTGGGCCAGGTATATAAAAGACTCGGGACAGAGGTTTCTGTTATTGAGTACGCTGACCGTATCACACCGGTTATGGACAGTGCTTTGTCTCGTGAATTGACCAAAGTGATGAAAAAACAAAAAATCAAGTTTTATATGGCTCACGAAGTCAACAAAGTAGAACGCAATGGAGATTCAGTCAACGTAACTGCCTTAGATAAAAAAGGGGAAGAAGTAACTTTTGAAGGAGATTACTGCCTGGTTTCCGTGGGCAGAAAGCCTTACACTGAAGGATTAAACGCAGAAGCTGCAGGGATAAAACTAACCGAACTAGGTCAAATTGAAGTTAATAATCACCTGCAAACCTCTGCTTCTAATATATACGCCATAGGCGATGTGGTCCGTGGCGCCATGTTGGCCCACAAGGCAGAGGAGGAGGGTGTTATGGTCGCCGAAATACTGGCTGGACAAAAACCTCACATCGACTACAACCTAATTCCTAATGTTATCTATACCTGGCCTGAAGTGGCAGCCGTAGGCAAAACTGAAGAGGAACTCAAATCGGCAGGGGTAAATTACAAAAGCGGACAGTTTCCCATGCGTGCCCTTGGACGGTCACGTGCTAGTGGAGATACCGATGGATTTATCAAAATTTTAGCTGATGCCCAAACCGATGAAGTACTGGGGGTACACATGATTGGGGCTCGTGTAGCTGATCTGATTGCCGAGGCCGTCGTTGCGATGGAGTTCCGTGCCTCTGCTGAAGACATTGCCCGTATGAGTCATTCTCATCCTACCTATGCCGAAGCGGTAAAAGAAGCTGCGTTAGCAGCCTCTGAAAATCGGCCCTTACACATCTGATAGGAAATTTTAGCTGGATCAATTCAATAAGATCAGAAGCGTTGTTAAGATATTTTATCTCATCACTTTTTTCATTTTCAGATCAATTTCTTTAAGTGCTAAATTCCCTATGCTTCCCAGATGAGTGTGATCCAGAGTTTTTTTAGGGACATATTCCTCCTTGTCGATGGCCTCTCCCATCTTTTTGTAGGCATCTCTAAAAGTCATTCCTTCCTTTACCCATTCATTAAGGGTGTCAACACTATAAACATATTGGTATTTTGGGTTGTCCAAGATATTTTCTTTAACCTTTATCTCCTTGAGACTGAAAGTAAAAAGATCCAAACAAGATTTTAGTTCATTGATTGCCTCAATAATGGGGCCTTTGGCCAGTTGCATTTCTCTGTGGTATCCTGAGGGCAAATTAGCCATCAGTAAAGCCAACTGATTGGGCAGTCCCTGAAGCAGGTTACATTTGCCTCGGATGAGTTCAAACACATCGGGATTTTTTTTATGTGGCATGATACTGGATCCGGTGGAAAACTCCTCGGGAAAGCTGATAAAATTGTGTTCTTGACCCATATAAAGACAGATATCCATTGCCATTTTGGAAAGGGTAGCTGCCAATGAGGCTATGGCAGTGGCTGTAGTTTTTTCGGCCTTACCTCTACTCATTTGAGCTGCAATGACATTGTATTTTAAATCGCCAAATCCCAGGCTCTCGGTCGTGGCTTTTCTGTCTATCGGAAACGAACTTCCAAAGCCTGCGGCACTGCCCAATGGGTTTTGATCTACAATCCTATGGGCACCATTGAGTAAAGTCACATCGTCAATCAAACTTTCGGCATAAGCTGAAAACCATAACCCAAAAGATGAAGGCATGGCCACCTGAAAATGTGTATAACCTGGTAATAATTTATCCTTATGTTGATCGGCTAAATCCATCAATAATTTAAAAAAACTATAGGTAAGTTTTTTAATCGTTTCAATCTCTGCCTTGAGATACAAATGAAGAGCAACAAGTACCTGATCGTTTCGCGATCTGGCAGTATGTATTTTTTTACCCAAATCGCCCAGTTTTTGAGTAAGTACATATTCTATTTTGGAATGCACGTCCTCAAATTCGGCTTCTATGGCAAAATTCCCTTTTTCGGCTTCATCTTTCAAATCGTTTAGTACCCCTACAAGTTTATCGGCCTCCTCTAAGTTCAATACCCCAGATTCTACCAACATTTGCGCATGAGCAATGGAAGCTTGGCAGTCGAAGGGCGCCAAATGCAGGTCATACTCCCGATCTTTTCCCACTGTAAAATGGTCTATTTTTTTGTTAGGGGGTTGATTTTTTTGCCAGAGTTTCATAGTTAAAGTATTTTTTCTAGGAGTTCAATATAAATTTTTAACGCCTCTTCAATCTCATTTACAAAGATAAACTCATTAGCCGAATGCGACCTTGTTGACAGACCGGGACCCATTTTTAGTGAAGGACATTCCAATGCCGCCTGATCGGATAGAGTGGGTGAACCGTAAGTTTTTCTCCCCAAGGCGACACCCGCTTGAACTAGTTCATGATCCATTCCTATGGAAGAGGAATTAAGGTGCAAAGACCTTGGTTTTATTTCGCAAGGGGCAGATTCTACAAGTATTTTAGCCAATTCTTGATTACTGTATTGGTCATTAACCCTTACATCTACAACTAAATGAACATTAGCTGGTACTACATTGTGTTCTTTTCCCGCATTGACTTGTGTGACGGTGATTTTGACATCTCCCAAAAAATCGGATTTTTTCTCCAATGAAAAGTTCTGAAACCACTTGAGTACCTCGGGAAGTTTCATAATAGGGTTGTCATTGTTGGGATGAGCTGCGTGTCCTGGAGTTCCTGTAATTACTGCATCAAAAACAAGCAGTCCTTTTTCGGCTACCGCCAGGTGCATCTCTGTGGGCTCACCTACTATGGCCACATCAATTTTGGGTAATTCGGACAATAGTCCTATCAAGCTATGGTTTCCTGCAATTTCCTCTTCTGCAGTGGCTGCCATCACCAAATTATACTTAGGATTTTTGGCCGCATGGTAGTGGGTAAACAAAGCAATCAAAGAAACCAAGGCCCCACCCGCATCATTACTTCCCAAACCGAAAAGCTTTCCATCTTCGATTTTGGGTTCAAAAGGGTCGTTGGTATAGGCAGAGTTGGGCTTTACAGTATCGTGATGGGAGTTGAGCAAAAGGGTAGGTTTTTTAGGATCAAAAGCTTTGTTTTGCGCCCAAATGTTGTTGCCCACTCTATTGTAGGGTATACAGTATTTATCAAACCATTGACCGATTCTGTCAGCCGTTTTTTCTTCCTCTTGTGAAAAAGAGGGTATGGCAATTAAATCCTTTAATAAATCAATAGCTGCTGTGGTTAACTCATTCATCTTCTAGTGTTAGCGTGGTGTGTTGAGTAATTCCTGTGATCATTTTTGGTGCTCCAATTTTCACTTTACTTACCCCGTAGGCTAAAGCTTCAAAACAGTTGTCAATTTTTGGAATCATTCCTGAATGAATGGTGTTTTCCGCCTTGAGATTGTCGTATACTTGGGGAGTAATTGTTTCAATTACGCTACTGTCGTCGTCGATGTTTTTTAGAACCCCTCGCTTTTCAAAACAATACCAGAGGGATACTTCAAAATATTGTGACAAATTCAGAGCTAAGGTAGCAGCAATAGTATCTGCATTGGTGTTGAGTAATTGTCCTTTTTGGTCGTGGGTAATGGGACAACAAACGGGTGTATATCCCCCATTGAATAGCATTTGAAACAGTTCGACATTGACATCAACTACATCTCCTACAAAACCATAGTCGATTTCTTTTACGAGTCTTTTAACTGCTTGGATGGCATTGCCATCAGCTCCAGATAGTCCTAATGCGTTGCATCCTAAATTTTGTAATTGGGCTACTATATTCTTGTTGATTTTACCACCATATAGCATGGTAATGATATCGAGGTTCTTAGCATCAGTGATCCTTCTGCCCTCAACCATTTGTACGGGTATGTCCATTTTTTTTGCCATAGCAGTAGCTTTTTTGCCTCCTCCATGCACCAAAATTTTGGCATCTTGCATTTGGGCAAAGTCCGTTAGGAAAGATTGCAGAGCTTCTGCATCCTCAATGACATTCCCTCCGATTTTGACTACCGACAGTTTATCCATTTTCCAATAGTTGCTTTAATACTGCTTGTGCTGAATAGATTCTGTTTTGAGATTGTTGAATGACCAATGACCTAGGGCTGTCCAAGACACCATCNGATGCAACAATATTTCGCCTGATGGGGAGACAGTGCATGAACTTTCCGTTGTTGGTCAGTTCCATTTTGTCGGGTGTGATCATCCATTGATCATCTGTTTTAAGTATTTGTCCGTAATGATCGTATGAACACCAATTTTTGGTGTATACAAAGTCAGCTCCTTCNATGGCTTTTTCTTGATCGGTCATACATTCTACCCCTTCAGTAATTTTTGGATTCAGGGAATAGCCTTCCGGATGCGCTATGATAAAATCAGCATCCATATNTTTCATCATTTGGGTAAAAGAATTTCCAACCGCATGAGGAAGCGCTTTAGGATGAGGTGCCCAACTCAACACCACTTTGGGTTTGTATTTAGGTTTAAACTCCTCAATNGTAATGGCATCCGCCAGGGCTTGTAAGGGGTGAGCNGTAGCACTTTCCATATTGATGATGGGTATGGAGGCGTATTTTGCAAAGCTTCTCAATACAATCTCCGCCTCGTCTTTTTCCTTATCTGATAAGGAGGCAAAAGCTCTTATGGCAACCATGTCACAGTATTGGGAAACTACTGCAGCGGCTTCCTTGACATGCTCAGATCTCAATCCACTCATTTTGGTGCCGTCTTCAAATTCCAAGGCCCAAGATTCTTGACTAAAATTCATGACCATGGTGGGGAGTCCCAAGTTTTGNGCNGCTTTTTGNGTNCTNAGTCGNGTTCTTAAACTNGGGTTAAANAACAACAAGACCCAAGGTNTTGNCNTTGCCNAAACCATNAGATTNTGTNGGATTCTTTTTTAAATCCATTGCCAANTCAAGGGTNTGTTCAAAATTGGGTAAATCCGCTAAGGTGATAAAATGCTTCATAATAAATCTTCTAATGCGTCAAAAAGTTGATCAAAATGTTCTTTTTGAACTGTCAATGGAGGTAATATTCGCAGTACGTTTTTATTGCTGCTGCCACCCGTAAATATTTGTTTTTCATATATAAGTCTTTTTCTCAAGGNACCTACTTCAAATTCAAATTCAAGCCCAAGCATGAGTCCTCTCCCTTTGATTTTAGCTCCTTTTATTTTTTCTGCTTTGCTTCTGAAGTAGGCTTCCATTTCTTTGGCATGCTTTTGGAGGTTGTTTTCTTTTAGGATTTCCAAAACCGCTAATGAAGCTGTACAGGCCATGTGATTCCCACCAAAAGTAGTCCCAAGCATCCCGTATTTGGGTCTAACATCGGGGTGTACCAGTATGCCACCTATTGGAAAACCATTACCCATTCCTTTGGCCATAGTAATGATGTGAGGTTTGATGTTGTTGTTTTGAAAAGCAAAAAAGGTACCTGATCTAGAAAAGCCGGATTGCACCTCATCTGCGATCAGGGCAGTTTCATATTGATGACATAATTGTTCCATTTTTATAACAAAATCATCTTCAGGCTGATCNAGACCGCCTACTCCTTGGATGGGTTCAAAAATAACTGCACAAATATCTCCTTTCTGCAATTCATTTTTCAACACCTCTACATNGTTAAAAGGAATAAAAGTAACTTGCTGCTGTTGATTCAATGGAGCATTGATGTTTAGGTTGTCCGTTGCGGCAACTGCTGCGGAGGTTCGGCCATGAAATGCATTTTTAAAGGCCACCACCCTTTTCTTACCGGTATGAAAAGAGGCCAATTTTAGGGCATTCTCATTGGCTTCAGCCCCCGAGCTACACAAAAATAGTTGGTATTCATGCAAACACGATTGTTCCCCGATTTCGTCTGCCAATTGTTGTTGAAGTGGATTTTCTACAGCGTTGGAATAAAAGGCAATTTTCTGCAATTGCTCTTGTAATCGATTAATATAATGGGGGTGGCTGTGTCCCACAGAAATGACTGCATGACCACCGTATAGATCCAAATATTCTGTTCCCGCCTCATCGTAAACATAGACATCCTTTGCCTTTACCGGGCAAACNTTATAAAGTGGATATACGTCAAATAATTTCATGGGATTAAAATTTTTGAGNTTGANTTAATACCTCATATCTGAATCATTGTATTTTAATTTCGTTGATTTTTTCAAAAGAAGCCATAAGTCCTTTAATCAGGGACGAACTCAAGCCTTGGTGTTCCATTTCGTTCAAACCTGTAATNGTACAACCTTTAGGNGTGGTGACCTTATCGATTTCTGTTTCNGGATGGGAGTCNGTTTCGATCAACAAACTTGCAGCCCCTAAAGCAGTATTCATAGACATACGCATAGACTCGTCTGCATCGAAGCCCATTTGCACTCCCCCTTGAGTAGTGGCACGGATCAGTCGCATCCAAAAAGCAATTCCACTGGCACAAACTACAGTAGCAGCCTGCATTTGTTTCTCGGCAATTTTGATGGTGGTTCCCAACCCATTAAAAATCGCNTCTGCAATCGCAATTCTCTTTTCTCCGGCTANATTACAACACAAACAGGTCATCGATTTACCCACTGAAATGGCAGTATTGGGCATGCTTCTAATTATGGGATAATTCTCTCCCAATTGTGTCTCCATTCTCTTTATGCTATAACCTGTAATGGCAGAAATTAAAATATGTTTGTCTGTTAGCACACCTTTTATTTCTTCCAAGATGCCGTCAAATTGTCCGGGCTGAACCGTAAATATGATGATGTCAGCATTTTTAACAGCCTCTTGATTGTCTGCTGTGATTTTGACGTTGTTGTACTCTTCCCATTTTTCAATGGAATTAAGTTCTCTTTTGGTCAGGTAAAGTGAGGTGTAGGTATTGTTGTATACCAATCCCTTGGCAATACTTAATCCCAAATTTCCTGATCCGATGATGGCTATTTTCATTTTTGTTTCTTTAAATTTTAATATACACTGGCTTTGAGTTGAAGACCCAAATCTTCTCTCCAGCCCATGATTAGGTTTAAATTTTGTATAGCTTGACCGGAGGCACCTTTTACCAAATTGTCAATCACTGATGTAATCAGCAACTGATCTTCAAATTGGTGCAGATGCAAGGCACAATGATTGGTGTTGACTACCTGCTTTAAAGTTAGCTCATTATTCGACACATGAGTAAAAGGATGATTTTTGTAATATTCGTTGTACATTTCAATCACTTCTTTGAGTTCACCGTCAAAATAGGTATAGCAACTTGCAAAAATTCCCCTTGTAAAATTTCCTCTTTGTGGGAGAAAATACATTTTTGGATTACCAAGCGTCTCTCCGATTTCATCTAAATGTTGGTGGGTAAAAGGTTTGTACCATGAGAGATTGTTGTTTCTCCAACTGAAATGTCCGGTAGGACTTAATCCGACTCCTGCTCCTGTGCTGCCTGTTGTTGCGTTTATGTGAATGGCTTCTTGAATCACTCCCGCTCTAGCCAATGGCAAAAGAGCCAATTGTATGGCCGTGGCAAAACAACCGGGATTGGCAATGGCATTCGCATTTTTGATTTTTTCCCTTTGATTTTCAGGCAATCCATATACAAAATCGTAATTCTGGAATTGCGTGTCTTTTTTCAGTCTGAAATCGTTACTTAAGTCAATGATAACGGTATTTTCAGAAAACTGATTTTTTTCCAAAAACCCAACTGATTTGCCATGCCCCAAACAGAGAAATACGACATCGACATTGGAATTTATTGTTGCCGTAAAATCGGGTGCTTGGCTCCCTAGCAAATCTCTATGAGTGTCGTGCATAGGTGTCCCNGGTCTGGTGNTACTATGCACAAAATCTAATTCCAATGTTGGGTGGTGTAAAACCAATCGTATCAATTCTCCACCGGTATAACCTGAACCACCTATGATACCTACTTTCTTCATTTGTCTTTATTTACGAATTGGTATATTTTGTTTTGATTGGAAAGAAGTTTAATAAAACCCTTGGCGTCATCTGCCGACCAACCCTTGTTGATCTCTCCATAACTNCCAAAATCAGCATTCATTAGGTCATGATCAGAATCTATACCGTTGAGTTCAAACCTGTAAGGGTGCAGAGTAACGAAAACTTTGCCGGTAACGGTTGCTTGGCTGTTACTTAAAAAGGCCTCCAAATCTCGCATTACCGGATCCAAATATTGCCCTTCGTGTAGGAGCATCCCATAAAAACTCCCCAGTTGTTCCTTCTGAAATTGTTGCCATTTGCTCAGAGTGTGTTTTTCNAGCANGTGATGGGCCTTAATTATCAAAAGTGGAGCAGCAGCTTCAAAACCAACCCTGCCTTTGATGCCTATAATGGTGTCTCCCACGTGGGTGTCTCTGCCAATTCCAAATTTTTTGGCTTGGTCTTGAAGTTTAATNATATTNTTNACCGGGTTGTCCATCTGATCATTAATTCCTACAAATTCACCTTTTTCAAAGTGAAGGGTTNATTTCTCTNCCTTTTGATTTTGAACTTNTGAGGGANAAGCCGAGTNGGGNAGACTTTCTTTAGAGGTCAAGGTTTCCTTTCCACCCACACTGGTTCCCCACAAACCTTTATTGATGGAATATTGTGCTTTTTCCCAGGATAGGGTAACTCCATTTTCTTTGAGATAATCAATTTCAGCTTCTCTGGAAAGCTTTTGGTCTCTGATTGGAGTGATGATTTCAATATCTGGTGCCATAACCTGAAAAATTAAATCAAACCGTACTTGGTCATTTCCNGCTCCCGTNCTCCCATGTGCTATGGCATTGGCGCCAATCTTATTNGCATATGCCNCAATTTCCNTGGCCTGAACNATTCTTTCAGCGCTCACCGATAGGGGGTAGGTATTGTTTTTGAGAACATTACCAAATACCAGATACTTGACCACCTTNTTATAGAAGGTATCCAAAGCATTGATGGATTGATAAGTCTTCGCTCCCATTTGCAAGGCCTTGGATTTCATTTCCTGTATCTCTTGGGTGTTAAAACCTCCAGTATTTACACTTATGGCATGAACCTCATAACCTTCTTGAGAAAGTTTTATCAAGCAATAAGAGGTGTCTAAACCACCACTGTAGGCCAATACTAATTTTTTATTTTCCATTTTTGATTTNCTAAAATGTTATCANTGTCTTGGGTCATANAACATGCCTGTGCAGAGGCACATCGTTCTTTCTGTTCGCGTTAGTACGTCATAATTTTTACAGGTTTGACACCCTTTCCAAAATTCGGGGTCTTCCGTTAACTCTGAAAATGCGACAGGTTGATATCCCAGTTCATAATTAATTCTCATGACCGCTTTACCAGTGGTAATTCCAAAGATTTTAGAATCTGGAAATTTCTTTTTGGACAAATCAAATACTTTCTGTTTAACTTGTTTAGCCAGTCCCTTCCCACGGTGTTCGGGGGAGACGATCAGGCCGGAATGGGCAACGTATTTTCCATGACCCCAAACTTCGATATAACAAAAACCTGCAAATTCATTGTTTTCAAGGGCAATGACTGCATTACCTGTTTCCATCTTTTTACTGATGTACTCAGGACTCCTTCTGGCAATACCAGTTCCCCGCATTTTAGCTGATTCGCCAATGCATAAACTGATCTCCTTGGCGTATATAATATGTTTTGAGTTGGCAATAATTAATTCCATTATTGACAAACATTTTTAGATTGAAAAAATAGGTTATAAGTTTTGGAAAATGAGACTGGACGCACCTGAGTCTCCAACAGAGAAATATACCCGCTAGGGGCGGCGTGGACGGAGTGGAGCCGGTCTAAAAATGGCGGCAAATCCAATAGAGTATGTCGTTGCATCTTTCATTTGAAGTGCAAATATCTGAATTTTATTTTTTTTGACAAAATCATCAAAAAAGATTAATCATTCTGATTTGGCCTGCTGCCGTTAATTCAAATAATANTTTCATCTAATTNTTTTTAGAAATAGGCTGTTATAAATCCTTAATTTTACACATGTTTGAAAAGTTCCAAAAACATTTAGAAACAAATTTTCCTCAAATCAAGGATCAAAATATACTTTTGGCACTGAGTGGTGGATTGGACAGTTGCGTTTTGTTGGATCTCATTTTTAAGTTAGGTCTCCGTCCTGCGCTGGCCCATTGCAATTTTCAATTGCGAGGAATAGCTAGTGATCAGGATGTAAAATGGGTTAAAACTTTGGCTCAAGAAAAAGGTTTGGAATTTCATGTTCAAAACTTTGATACCCAAGTCTACGCACTTAATAAGAAAGTATCTATTCAGATGGCAGCCCGGGATTTAAGATACCAATGGTTTGAAACCTTATCCAAGCAAAATGACTATAATTTTATTTTTGTAGCCCATCATGCTGATGATGTATTGGAAACCTTTATGATCAATGTCATGCGTGGCACTGGACTTAAAGGTTTGTTGGGTATACCAGAGCGTAGAGGAAAAATCCTACGTCCTTTATTGCCTTTTTCCCGTGAGGAGATCAAACAATATGCTTTCGAAAACAAGATTCAATACAGGGAAGATGAGTCCAATGCAAAAACGGATTATTTGCGCAATGCACTTCGCCACGAGGTGATTCCGAAGTGGAAAAAAAGGGATTCCAATTTTGATGAGCAGTTTCGAGAAACACTCAAATATTTAGGTCAAGCACAATTGGTGTTGGATGATGTCCTTGAGGATTTTAAAAACAAAAATTTTATTCCTTTTCAGCAAGGATTTAAAATATCGATACATGAGTTGGAAGTCCTATCATCATTAAGTTATTACCTGCATGCCTTATTTGCTCCTTACGGGTTTGTAAACTTGGAGGATCTTGAGCAGTTAATGCATTCACAAAGTGGTAAACAACTCTTTTCCGATACACATAGATTGATCAAAGACAGAGAGTGTTTTTTATTGACCCTCATTGAAGAATCTCCCTCCGAATCTTATTCGATTGACTCGGAGCTGTCTGCCATTGAAATTCCTATTAGGCTGACTTTTATGCAAGAAATAAACTTTAAAAGAGGAGATTCGAAAAGCCTGATGTTCGATAAAGCCAAGTTAAAGTTTCCCTTGACACTAAGAAAATGGAAACAAAGTGATTATTTTTATCCCAGCGGTCTAAAGGGAAGTAAGAAATTGAGCAAATATTTTAAAGATGAGAAATATTCCCTTTTGGAAAAGGAAGCCCAATGGTTGCTTTGCTCTGGAGAGAAAATTGTTTGGGTGATCGGTAAAAGAGCCGATCAGCGTTTTTTGGCCGATGCTGATACTAAAGACAAATGGTTAATTCGTTATCATGATTAAAAAAGGTTTTTTACTGTTGTTCTTTTGGACCTTGGTACTTCAGGCGCAAGAACCTGTGGTTTGGGTCACTGAATTTAAACAGACATCAGATACGGAATATTTGCTGATTTTTAAAGCATCAATGCAACCCAAATGGCATTTGTATTCACAAAAACTTCCCAAAGACGGACCTTTACCCACTGATTTTGTATTTGAAGGGGTAGGTTCTGCTTTTGAATTGGTTGGAATTACCAAAGAAAGTGAAACCGTTACAGCTTTCGATCCTATCTTTGAAATGGATTTGTCATGGTTTGAAAAGGAGGCAACTTTCCAGCAGAAAATTCGACTGCTACAACCCGAGTTAGCGGCAATTTCAGGTGAAATCAACTTTCAGGCCTGTGATGATAAAGTTTGTATTTTCAGAAACGAACCTTTTAGCTTTATTTTGAATTCCTCAAAAGTCCTTGCAGAGGTAAAAAAAACTTTAGATCCCGAAAGTTTAAAAAAATCTAAAGCATTGCAATTGCCATTAAAAAACAGGCGGTTATTGATGCAAAATCAAAGTCAAAATAGTGATAACCCTTTGCTCAACTTATTTTTATTGGGATTCATTGGAGGCTTAATTGCAGTGCTTACACCTTGTGTTTTTCCTATGATCCCGCTTACTGTTTCCTTTTTTCTTAAGCAGAGTGGAAGTAAAAGTAGGGGGGTGGGGAGTGCTTTACTCTATGGGCTTTTTATTCTACTGATCTATATCATGATGAGTTTACCCTTTCATTTTTTGGATGTATTAGATCCTCAAATATTAAATACTCTCTCTACAAATATTTTGATGAACATAATCTTTTTTGCTGTATTTGTTTTTTTCGCCTTTTCCTTTTTTGGATACTACGAATTGACCTTACCAAGCAGTTGGGGAAATCGATCTGATGCGGCTTCAACTGGTGGGGGTATATTAGGAATATTTTTTATGGCACTTACTTTAGCCATTGTATCCTTCTCTTGTACAGGCCCTATTTTGGGATCGCTATTGGCTGGTTCCCTAACTGCAGAGGGTGGAGCTGACCAACTGACTGTAGGTATGGCTGGATTTGGATTTGCTTTGGCACTCCCCTTTGGCTTATTGGCATTTTTTCCTAATGTACTCAAATCTATTCCCAAGTCTGGTGGGTGGATGACTAAAGTCAAAGTTACTCTTGGCTTTTTGGAATTGGCTTTGGCCTTAAAGTTTTTGTCTAACGCAGATCTTGTAGGTCATTGGGGGATAATTAAGCGCGAGATTTTTGTTGGCGTATGGTTGGTAATTTCAATTTTGTTATTTATTTACCTACTCGGATGGTTACGATTTCCGAATGATCAAAAAGGGGCCAAAATTCCGCTGCTACAACGATTTTTTACTTTTTTGGTATTGATCTTTATTTTCTATTTGATACCAGGCTTGGGGAAAAACCAAGATGGACAACTTTCTTTGTTGAGTGGCTTTCCTCCCCCAGTATTCTATAGTGTTTACCCTTTCCATTCTGAATGTCCTCTTGGATTGAATTGTTTTAAAGATTATTACAGTGGAAGGGCTTATGCTGAGGCTAAGAATAAACCCATCTTATTAGATTTTACAGGATGGGCCTGTGTAAACTGCAGAAAGATGGAGGAAAATGTTTGGTCACAACCGGAAGTATTTAGTTTGTTGAATGAAGATTTTGTGATTATTTCACTTTACGTGGACGACCGAAAAGAATTACCCGAAGAACAAAAATTTCAATTTAAATATCCCAATGGTAGAATTAAGACCGTTAAAACAATAGGTGAAAAATGGGCAACTTTTCAGAGCCTAAATTTCACTTCTGCCTCTCAGCCCTATTATGTTTTGATATCTGCAGATGAAACCATACTAAACTCTCCAATTCAATATACAAATGCTAAAACCTACAAGGACTGGCTACAATCAGGTTTGGAACTACATCGGCAAATTACAAAACAGCCCAGTGGCTATACTTTTTAAATTACCTCAAAGGTTTATCCAATAATTAATTTTAAGGGTTATGTTCCAATTTCTGTTAGGTACCAGCATATTAGAATCGCTGCTGTTAAACACTAAATATATGTCTGAAGCAGGCTTGTACCTCCACTGAAACCTTGAATTAAAGTTCCACAACCTTTGTTGTTCATTGTATTGATATAAGTTGGAAAAGAAAACATTTTTGGTAAATGTAAAATTCGATTTAACCCCTAACAACCAAAATCCGTTTGCTCCCCATGGTTTATCTAGCAAAATATGATTATAGCTTACTAAGGAATTTAACTCCACATATGGTTGAAATCGGTATCCCATTTCACTGAAGAATAGCCATCTTTTTCCATTTTGGAAGTAACCACCGTAAGATGATTTTAGATCGTAAGTGAAAAGGGTTTGAGGTTTGGAGCTGAAATATAAATTGATACTATTCCATCGGTGTTCTGTCAGCGCCTCAAGACTACTTACTCCTGTCCTTATGGGATCAAATGGATTTTGGAGGACGATGAATTGATTTTCAAAAGCCAGCATCATTTCACTTCTATTTTTAAAATTAACTTCATATCCAAACTCTGTTCCACGATCGATACCGGCTCCATCAAAATTAAAATATTGTATGCTGCCAATCGAGGGGCCATGCGACAAAACCTTTGAATCTTTTTCGGGAAAAATTAAATATTTTAGAGTAGTGTCAAATTTGTAGTAATTGCTCCTTGGTACATAGCCCACTTCGGCATTATAGTTTTGCCCTACATATTCTGCCTGTAAAGATCCCAAAAAATGATTATTGTTATAGGTGATGTTTGAGGCAAAGATATCATTGTCATCTCTTACATCTGGACTGAAAGACTTTAGGTACATCAATTTACCATTCCATAAATTATCTGCTGAAAAATAGTTGTATTCAAGTCCTAAATTTCGGTTATAGTCTGCGTTTGAAGTATTCGTTTTTTTAAGTTCGCCACTGCTCTGTTTGTTGACGAAAATTATTCCAATATTAGAGCGATCCAAAACTTTCCGTTGCAATGAGAAAACACCAAAATTCTCTGCAGGTAAACCTTTATCTAAATCTTCTTGAGTTTGAATATCTAGTAGACCAACCCTCCATTTTTCATCTACATTTCCACTCAGCCTAATCCCAGCGATAATCGGATTTTCAAGACCAATTCGCCTTGAAAAAAAAGGTCTAATGTTATCATATCCAAAGTTCCCAAATAGGTCTGCATTTTCTAGAAAAAACTGTCTTCTTTCGGGAAAGAAAAGTTCAAAACGATCAAGATTGGTAACTTGCCGGTCGACTTCGGCCTGAGAAAAATCTGGATTAATGGTAATGTCCAGGTTTAGTGAGGAGGTCAAATTGAGTTTAATATCCGCTCCTGGATTAAGCTGATTAGAGGTGATGTTTTTTTCAGGGCTTTCTTTCAGACCAGATAGGTATGGGATTAGAGAAATGTTGGATCCCTGATTGGGGGGTGGCGCATCCCATTCAAGCACTCCTGAGTAAGCCATGGTAATGGATGGAAATTGTCTAGGTACAGGAGTCCAACCCGACTTTTCACTTGCTTTTAGGTCTAATCGGCTAAAACTTATTCCCCATTGGGTAAGGTTGTCTTTATATCGGATGGATTTGAAAGGTATCGCGATTTCTGCAATCCATTTTTCATTATCGAAAGCGACTTCTGAATACCACTTTGTGTCCCAATTTAGATCAACACTCCTTCCATTGAACATGGTTCCATCCCATTGGGCGCCATAGGCATTGAGTCCAAAAGCGAAACCTGTATTCATGTTATTAAAGGGGTCAATCGCAACTATAAAATTATCGTTCTTACCAAAACTAAAGTCCCTTTTGTAGGATTCCACTATATAATCACCTTTTATAGTGTTGTTAAAGAAAATTACAGCGATATAAATGTTTTTATCATCATAAGCCATTCTTATTTCAGAGAACTGAGTTGCCTTTCGGTCGTCTTGAGGTAAGATCATGGAAAAATTATCGGCTACGTCAGCAGTTTCCCATATGCTCTCTTTGAGCTGCCCGTCTAAAATAATTTTTTCCGAAACCTTTGCAATTTTAATTACGTAATCATTATTGATTTTTTGACTCCATACGTTTTGAAAAATGAAAATTAGGGGTAATAAAATTATCTTAAAGGAAATACTCATAATGATCTTCTTATTGATAAAATTCATCAATGGAGGTTTTACAAATGTCCTCCATCAATTCACTGATTTTATCAGTTAAATCATTAAAAAATTTTTTTCCTTTTTCTGAGCTTGATTTTTTGGGATTGCCCACTCCAGTATCTTCAGTAACTTTAGACCATTTCCTCTCTGTCCAAGCCCACTTTTCACGAAATCCTTTAATAACACTCTTCTTTTCTTCACCCAATCCAGCAATAGAAAGTGGTAAAACAAAATCAGGATTTATGTGCATCATGATACTGGTTTCCATTTCATCAGCATGATCTCCTTCCTCTTCAAAGTATTCTGATTTGTCTAGGGCATGAAACCAATTGCAAGTACTCATAAACATTTTAGGGAAGGCCAATCCCAATTCTCTTAATATCATTTTAAAATCATTTCCTCCATGGCTATTAAGGATCAGAAATTTTTTAATGCCTTGGCTGTTCAGAACGGTTAAAATATCTTTAAGTACTGCCATTTGAGTACTTGGACTCATATTTATGTCTAAATAGATATCCTTTTGCCCTGTATTAACTCCAAATGGTATAGTGGGTAATATGATAACTTTTGCTCCTTTTTCCCAAGCTTTTTTTCCAGATTCTTCACTTATAGCATTGGCTTCATATACGTCCGTCCCATAGGGTAAATGATAATTGTGGGCTTCTGTAGCTCCCCAAGGCAAAACGGCCAACTCGAAGCGTTCGGATTTAAGATCTTTCCAACTGCACTCCGATAAGATATAAGGTCTCATCAAGGGCAAATTTAAAGGATAATTTTGAATGTTTGGTAGGAGTTTATTTACATTTGAAAATAGACTTCATCAAAAGGAATCCTAAATCGGGGGCCATAAACTCCTTTATTAGTTCGGATGCCACAACCAATGATCATGCTGATTTCTGCTGCTTTGGGCAGATTTAATGTTTTTTTTACCCTCTTAGAATCAAATCCCTCCATGGTGCATGTGTCGTAACCATAACCTGCCATACTTACCAAAAAGTTTTGTGCGGCCAATGCTGTGCTTTTGTGAGCTACAATACGCATATCTGATTTTTTAACCTGTCGATAAACCACTTGCTTTATTCCTTTTAAATGCACAACTATACTGTTTATCCATCCACCAAAATTCCCAACACTGTATATTTTAGGAAGTATTTTCTGGTAATAAGATGTTGCTGCTCTGATTTTTTTTGGGTCATTATTTTTTGACTTTTCAAACTCCAATTTTATAAAATCCACATTGGAGGCTATTCTTTTTTCCCAAAGGTCTTTTCTAACAACAGGAATTACAAACTGTTTAGCTGTTTTGGCAGCAGGCTGATTAAAACATTCTAATGCTATCTTTTTAATTAACTCAGCATCGGTGATATGGTAAAACTCCCAAAGTTGAAGGTTACTACTGTTGGGAGCTAAAATAGCCTGCTCTATGCACTGTCTAACTATTTTAGAGTTGATGTCTTTTTTATCATCGAAAACCCTCACCGAGCGGCGATATTCGATTGCTTCACTTACTTTCTTTTCGGACATTAAAGATTTTTTAATAAGAACTTCAACAAAGATAAGGACTTTGGATAAGGTGCATATCGTCCTGGAAGGTCAAATAAAAAACTGCGTTTAATGACCGGTTTTTCGTGTGAGAAATTTTTAAAGCTGTACTTACCGTGATAAGCCCCCATTCCACTATGACCCACCCCTCCAAAAGGAAGGTTATCATTTGCAAATTGTATTATTGAGTCATTGGCCACTCCGCCACCAAACGAGTAACGTTTGAAGAGCTTATCGATGAATTTTTTTCTCTTAGAAAAAACATAAAAGGCTAAGGGGCGCTCCCTGTTTTCTAAAAGTTTATGAATCATTTCCTCATTACTGTAGCTAATAATGGGCAAAATGGGTCCAAATATTTCTTCCTTCATCAACTCACTGTCCAAAGTTGGATTATCAACCAATGTCGGCCCGAAAAAAAAATCCTTTTCATCTGTATTGCCACCGTAAATAACATTTTGATTNGCAAGAGAGGCTTTTAATTTATTAAAATGGTTTTGGTGAGCGATTCGACCATAGTCTGGAGAATCTTGTTGATTTTTTCCAAAAGCTTTTTCGATTTGAAAGATCAGTTCTTGGGTTAACTGATCTTTTATTTTTTCGTGTACCAATAGATAATCCGGAGCAATACAGGTTTGCCCGCAGTTCAGAAATTTACCCCACACTATTCTTTTACTCGTAATGCGAATGGGAGCTGTTTTGTCAACAATACAGGGGCTTTTTCCTCCTAATTCCAAAGTTGTAGGAGTGAGGTGTTCAGCAGCAGCTCTGGCGACGATTTTTCCAATCGAAGTACTACCAGTAAACATAATAAAATCCCACTTTTTCTTTAGTAACAATGTTGCAGTGGATGCATCTCCTTCGACCACGGCAACATGGTCCTCGTCAAAAACAACTTCGATTATAGATTTGATTAAATTTCCCGTTTGAGGTGCAAACTCTGATGGCTTTAAAACCACAGTATTTCCAGCCGCAACAGCACCTACTAGTGGAGTAATTGCCAGTTGGAAAGGATAGTTCCAAGGACTAATGATCAAAGTATTACCATAAGGCTCCGGTAGTATGTAGTCTTTAGAAGGGAAATTGATGAGGCTGCTTTTCGCTCGATGGGCACGATTCCAAAGGGGTAGCATTCTTATCATTTTACTGATCTCCTTCTCCACCAATACCATTTCTGATGTCATCGACTCAAAGCCAGATTTACTTAANTCTTTCTTCAGCGCATCGTAAATNTCTTTTTCTCGCTTCTGTATCTCTTTCTTTANAGCCTTTAGTTTTTCNATTCTAAAANCTGTNGTCTGAGTGACTTGAGNGTTAAAANATTTTTTTTGCTNTTGATGTAAATTATCAACGGCCTTTTCNGAATTATATTCCATTGTTTGGTATTTTTGAGGCTTGTTTTTATAAATATAATTCAAATAGATTTCATATATTTTTTTTTTTGTTTGAATGTGTTATTAACTATCATATAAAAAGCTGATAATCATTTAATTAAATTAATTTAAATTAATTTGGATATAATTTACAACAACATAAAAATCATAGCTTACGGTTACTAGACGTTAATTTAGTATCGAATTCGAAATATGGCACTTAATAAATACAGTCAACGGGTAACACAAGATCCCACACAACCTGCTGCTCAAGCAATGCTTCATGCAATAGGTATGGTCGATGAGGATTTTGAGAAACCATTGATTGGGATCGCCAGCACTGGCTACGAAGGTAATCCCTGTAACATGCACCTAAACAATCTTTCGGTGCAGGTCAAAGAGGGAATTGCACCCCACCAAATGTTAGGTTTGATTTTCAATACCATAGGTGTGAGTGACGGAATNTCCATGGGAACTCCAGGTATGCGTTTTTCTTTACCCTCCAGAGATGTAATTGCAGACTCCGTAGAGACTGTAGTACAAGCAATGTCCTATGATGGTGTGGTTACGGTAGTGGGTTGTGACAAAAATATGCCAGGAGCTTTGATTGGGATGCTGCGACTAAACCGCCCTAGCATACTGGTTTATGGTGGAACCATTGCATCGGGATGTGTCAAAGACAAAGAATTGGATGTTGTTTCCGCTTTTGAAGCCTGGGGTGAGAAGGTAGCTGGAAAAATAGACGAAAATGAATATAAAAAGGTAATACAAAANGCCTGTCCNGGTGCTGGTGCTTGTGGAGGAATGTATACGGCNAACACTATGGCCTCTGCNATTGAAGCTCTTGGGATGTCGTTGCCCTTTAGCTCTTCTAATCCTGCTGTAAGTCAAGAAAAAATAGAAGATTGTAAAGCTGTTGGTCTGGCTATGAGGAAACTGATCGTAAAGGATTTAAAACCTTTGGATATTGTTACCAAAAATTCCTTGGAAAACGCCTTACGTTTGATAGCCATCTTAGGTGGATCTACAAATGCTGTGTTACACTTTTTGGCTATTGCCCATGCCGCTGATATCAATTTGACAATTGACGATTTTCAAAAAATAAGTGATTCAACACCTTTCCTTGCAGACCTTAAACCCAGCGGTAAATATTTAATGAAAGACCTCCATGCTATTGGAGGTATTCCTGCAGTATTAAAATTTATGCTTGAAAACGACTTGCTTCATGGAGATTGTATGACCATTACCGGTAAAACTTTGGCAGAAAACTTGACTGATGTCGATAGTTTAAAAGAGGGCCAAGACCTAATCCGATCTTTGGAGAACCCTATTAAACCTACTGGTCATATAAGAATCCTTAAGGGAAATTTAGCCGTAGAGGGTTCTGTTGCCAAAATCACTGGAAAAGAAGGACTAAAATTTGTTGGGCCTGCACGTGTTTTTGATGGTGAATTCGCAGCTAACGATGGAATTGGGGCCGGAGAAGTTAAAAAAGGAGATGTAGTAGTGATTCGTTACGAAGGGCCAAAAGGAGGCCCTGGAATGCCGGAAATGCTCAAGCCAACCGCAGCCATAATGGGAGCTGGATTGGGTAAAGATGTAGCCTTGATTACCGATGGTAGATTCTCCGGTGGGACCCATGGATTTGTTGTAGGACATATTGTTCCTGAGGCACAAGAGGGTGGAGTTATCGCTTTGTTAAAAGATGGTGATATCATCACAATTGATGCCGAAACCAACACCTTGAGTGTAGATTTATCCGATCAAGAGATCGAAAAAAGAAAAAATAATTGGGTAAAACCTCCCTACAAGTTTTCAAAGGGAGTATTACTTAAGTATATAAAAAGTGTTTCAACAGCTTCTCAGGGTTGCGTAACCGATAATTAATTAGATGAAAACAAAAGAACAAATTGCCTTACAAAAGGAAGAAAGTGAAAGCATAAAAATTTCCGGTGCAGAAGCAGTCATAAGATGTCTTTTGGCCGAGGGTGTAGATTTGATTTACGGCTATCCTGGAGGAGCAATTATGCCTGTTTATGACGAATTGTATAAGTTTCAAGATCAATTGAATCATGTATTGACGAGACATGAACAAGGGGCAACGCATGCTGCGCAAGGATATGCTAGAACCTCTGGAAAGGTGGGTGTAGCTATAGCTACATCTGGACCAGGAGCAACAAATCTAGTTACTGGAATCGCAGATGCTCAGATCGATTCCACGCCTATGGTATGCATTACCGGTCAAGTTGGGTCACACCTTTTAGGATCCGATGCCTTCCAAGAAACGGATATTATAGGTATTTCTACTCCTGTGACTAAATGGAATTATCAAATTACTAAGGCATCTGAAATCCCTGAAATTTTTTCAAAGGCATTTTACATTGCCAGATCTGGAAGACCTGGACCGGTACTAATCGATATTACAAAGGATGCACAATTCGACACCTTTGGTTTTACCTATAAAAAATGTAAGGGGGTAAGAAGTTATAAACCCTTTCATGCTTTGGACACCAATGCGGTTACCAAAGCTGCGGAGTTGATCAACAAGGCCAAAAAACCTTTTATTGTATGGGGTCAAGGGGTTATCCTCGGCGAAGCTGAGGAGCAATTCAAATCCTTTGTTGAAAAGTCGGGGATTCCGGCTGCTTGGACTATACTAGGACTATCTGCACTGCCAACCGCCCACCCACTTAATGTTGGAATGGTTGGAATGCATGGTAATTACGGTCCCAACTTATTGACTAACGAATGTGACTTACTTATTGCTGTTGGAATGCGCTTTGACGATAGGGTGACTGGAAATTTGGAGACTTATGCTAAACAGGCCAAAATAATTCACTTTGAAATTGACCCTGCCGAAATCAATAAAAATGTAAAAGTAGATCTACCAGTTTTAGGAAATTGTAAAGAAAGTTTAGATGCCCTTATACCGCTAATTGAAAAAAAATCCCATAACCAGTGGATGGGACGTTTTGATGAATTGATGAAAGTGGAGGTAGATCAAGTGATCAATAAGGACTTGTACCCAAAAAAGGATGGGCTAACTATGGGAGAAGTCATTGTTTCGATCAACAAACATACTCATGGTGATGCCGTCTTGGTGACCGATGTTGGTCAACACCAAATGGTGGCTTGTAGGTACACAGAATTCATCCGTTCCAGAAGTAATGTAACTTCAGGAGGGTTGGGAACTATGGGCTTTGCTTTACCGGCTGCTTTAGGTGCAAAAATGGGCGCTCCAGAAAGAGAAGTTGTGGCTGTAATTGGAGACGGGGGATACCAAATGACAATTCAAGAGTTGGGAACCATTTTCCAAACTCAAGCTGCTGTTAAAATTGTAGTCTTAAACAACGAGTTTTTGGGAATGGTAAGACAATGGCAGCAGTTATTTTTTGATAAACGCTATGCATCTACCGAAATGGTAAACCCTGATTTTATAGCAATTGCAAAAGGTTATTATTTGGATGCCAAAAAGGTTGATAAACGAGAAAATTTAGACTCTGCGGTGGCTGAGATGATAGCCTCCGACAAACCATACTTTCTAGAGGTTTGTGTTGAAAAAGAAGATAATGTGTTTCCAATGATTCCATCAGGAGCATCGGTTTCTGATATACGTCTTAAATAATTGAAGTAACAATGGTCAAAACTTTTACTATTTCGATTTATTCCGAAAACAATGTAGGTTTGTTAAATCGTATCTCAGCAATTTTTTTAAAACGTCATATCAATATTGAAAGTTTGACCACTTCACAGTCTGAGATCAATGACGTTTTCAGATTCATCATCATTGTTAAATTACAAGAGGAAGGTGTCAAAAAACTAATCCATCAAATCGAAAAGCAGGTAGATGTGATCCGTGCATTCTATCATACCGATGAGGAAACTATTTTTCAAGAAAGCGCGCTCTACAAGGTTAAATCTAGTGCTTTATTTGAGGAAAGACATATTCAAAATATCATCAAGGATAGTCATGCAAACATTGTAACTGTTTCCCCAGAGTATTTTGTTATAGAAAAAACAGGTTTCCGAAATGAAACCGATCGTTTGTATCAAGATTTAGAGCCCTTTGGCTTGCTTCAATTCGTCCGTTCAGGAAGAATTTCAGTAACGAAATCAAAAATGGGAATCAGTGAAATCCTAAAAAAATTTAAATCAGATAATTAATATAAATTTATCATTATAATGGCTAACTATTTCAATCAACTTTCATTAGCACAAAAATTAGATCAACTGGGGCAATGCCGCTTTATGAATCAGTCTGAATTTGACCGAGGCGTCGATGAGCTTAAAGGAAAAAAAATCGTTATTATAGGATGCGGTGCTCAAGGTCTTAATCAAGGTCTCAACATGCGTGACTCAGGCCTAGATATTAGTTACTCTTTGCGTCAAGGGGCTATTGATGAAAAGAGAGCTTCCTATCAAAATGCTGTTGATAATAATTTTTCTGTTGGAAACTATGACGAAATGATTCCCAACGCCGATGTAGTTATCAATTTGACCCCCGACAAAAACCATAGCTCAGTTATCGAATTAGTTGTACCCTTGATGAAAAAAGGCGCAACCCTTTCTTATTCTCATGGATTTAATATTGTAGAAGAGGGGATGAGCATTCGAAAAGATTTGACAGTAATAATGGTAGCACCGAAATGTCCTGGATCTGAGGTTAGAGAAGAATTCATGAGAGGATTCGGTGTACCGACATTGATTGCTGTTCACCCTGAAAATGACCCTCAGGGTCACGGCCTGGAATACGCTAAAGCCTATGCAGTGGCGACAGGAGGGCATCGTGCTGGTGTTTTAGAGTCATCTTTTGTTGCTGAGGTTAAGTCTGACTTGATGGGAGAGCAAACTATACTCTGTGGGGTGTTGCAAACCGGTTCCATTCTCTGTTTTGATAAAATGGTTGAAAAAGGTATCAATCCTGCCTATGCAGCCAAACTTATCCAATTCGGGTGGGAAACGATCACAGAGGCACTCAAACATGGTGGTATTACCAATATGATGGACCGTCTTTCGAATCCTGCAAAAATTAAAGCTTTTGAACTTTCTGAGACCCTAAAAGAAATCCTAACACCATTATTCCAAAAGCATATGGACGATATCATGTCCGGTCACTTTTCTAAAACTATGATGGAGGATTGGGCAAATGAGGATAAAAATCTTCTACAATGGAGGGCTGCTACTGGTGAAACTGCTTTTGAAAAAACCAAAATTACTAGCCAAGAAATTTCAGAACAAGAATATTTTGATCATGGGGTTTTGATGGTTGCTTTTGTTCGTGCGGGAGTAGAATTGGCTTTTGATACTATGGTATCCTCAGGTATCAAAGAAGAATCTGCATATTATGAATCACTTCATGAAACACCTCTGATTGCTAATACTATCGCCAGAAAGAAATTATTTGAAATGAACCGCGTTATCTCAGATACGGCTGAGTATGGTTGCTATCTTTTTGATCATGCTGCCAAACCCTTACTAATTGACTTTATGAAAGATATTGACACTGATGTTATTGGAAAACCTTTTGCTGAAATTGATGGAAATGGTGTAGACAACCGTCAATTGATCGATGTCAATGAAATCATTCGTTTTCATCCGGTTGAGATAATCGGATATGATTTGAGGGAGTCAATGACCGCAATGAAGAAAATAGTTTAATAAGTAATTCATATCCACCTATTTCTAATCAATTTAGAGTTAATATTTAGTTAGGGTTATCAGGAAGTTTATTTCCTTTACTATTGCTGTAAAAAAATGTTTAACTTTGTTTAATAAAAATAAAACAAAACAAAAGTAATGAGTAATGTTTTGACCCAACTCAATATTGAACCACTTAAAATCAGTGATATTCCGCAAGCTTTTCGGCCTCAAAAAAACAACTTCAACCAATACCTAGTCGATGGAGAACTAAAAATTTGGAAGGGTAAAATGGCTGATGTTTACTCTACCATAAGGACTGAAAATGAAAGTGGTGAAATTGTTCCTACTCTTTTAGGTTCTGTTCCTGACATGGAATCTGAACCCGCATTAAATGCACTTGAATCTGCTAGAAAAGCTTTTGACAGAGGGAAAGGGCAATGGCCTACTATGAGGGTAAGAGAGCGGTTGAATTGTCTTAAACGATTTGCTGACAAAATGAAGAATCACCGTGATGAAGTTGTCAAATTGTTGATGTGGGAAATTGGCAAAACACTCACTGACTCTGAAAAAGAGTTCGATCGAACGGTTGATTATATATACGACACTGTTGACGCATATAAAAAGCTTGACCAAAAGAGTGCTAAGTTTGAAAAAGAAGGTGGTATACATGCTCACATAAGAAGAAGTCCATTGGGAGTAGTACTGTGTTTAGGTCCTTACAATTATCCCCTAAACGAAACCTTTTGTTTGTTAATTCCTGCTATTATAATGGGAAATACAGCTGTTTTTAAACCTGCCAAGCATGGTGTACTTTTAATTACCCCTTTATTGGAAGCGTTTAAAGAATGTTTTCCTCCGGGTGTAGTAAACATTCTATTTGGTCGAGGAAGAAAAATTGCCCAACCCATAATGAAGACTGGTCATGTTGATGTATTGGCTTTGATTGGTCACAGTTCTTCCGCGGTCGCATTGCAAGACGAGCACCCAAACAAAAATAGACTTCGGTTGGTACTTGGACTTGAAGCTAAAAACCCAGGAGTTATTTTACCCGATGCAGACCTCGATCATACAGTGAAAGAATGTATTTCCGGAACGTTGTCTTATAACGGACAAAGATGCACCGCATTAAAGGTGTTGTATGTTCATGAGTCTATAATTGACCAATTCAACAAAAAATTCTCAGAAGCAGTTGACGGATTAAAATTCGGACTCCCTTGGGAAAAAGATGTCTTTTTGACCCCTCTTCCTGAACCCAATAAACCTCAATACATCCAGGATTTGATTGAGGATGCAACTTCTAAAGGTGGGAAAGTCGTTAACAAAAAAGGAGGTCAAATGTCTGTGAATTATACCTATCCAGCAGTAATTTATCCAGTAAATGATACAATGAATCTATATCATGAAGAACAGTTTGGACCTGTAATTCCAATTATACCTTACAAGGATATCAATGAGCCTTTGGATGCAATGGCAGCCTCCGATTACGGCCAGCAGGTAAGCCTATTTGGAAGGGATGTACGAAAAATCGGACCGCTTATTGATATATTGGCTAACTTGGTTTGCCGTGTTAATCTCAATAGTGCATGTCAAAGAGGACCTGACGTGTATCCATTTACAGGCAGAAAAAATTCTGCTGTAAGCACCTTGAGCGTTTTTGACGCCTTGAGGTCATTTTCTATTAGAACTTTTGTAGCTTCAAAAGATAACCCATACAACAATGAAATTTTGGAAAGCTTGTTGAACTCAAATGAATCAAACTTTGTTTCCTCTGATTACATCTTATAACATTTATTTTTTTTACAAAACTATTTAGTCTTAATTGTTAAAAATAGATTTTATAGCAAATCAGTCAATTTGTTTCCTTTGCCATTGGAGTTGTTTATCGATCTTATCAAACATAAGCAACTCAGAATAAAATTGCCAATTAAATGTATGGAATTGATTTGCCAAATGATGATGATGGTCTTGATCTAAGATATAGTCAGTGGGCTTGTGAATTATCCTTGTTTTAGAATATGTTTCCTCAACCTTATCTCTCAAGTTTATAAAATCCATTTTTAACTGAATGATTTTTGCTTTTTCGATTAGTCTCTCCTCATCGTTGGATGCTTGATCAAAACGGTTTAAGGCAATCAAAATTTTTGGTGTGAAACCAACTATTTCATTTACCCTTTGATAAATCTCAAGTGTATAAGAATTTCTTGAGACTAGCTTTTGCATTTGCTCAATTTTTTTACCCAGTTTAAATGTATTTTCAATCATTTTATCTGCTTTGGCCAATCTTATCTTATTTTCAATTGACCATTGACCAGGTTTTCTGCTATCCGGAAGAGAGATCAATCCGTCCTCCTCAGGATTATCCATTTCCTTAAGGTAATTTCTTTTATCGCTTTTAAGTAAAATGTTTTTCCAGAGTCCAGCTGATTGCTCAAGTGAGTCGATGAAAGCAAAATCATTATCAGCAAACATATGTGAAAATTCTCTTTGTCGATAGGCACTTTTAAGTTCACTTTTGCTTATTTGGTCACCCGACCAGGTATCATTTGCAAAAGCAATTATACCTCGGTAGTACAATTCAAAATGTGGTGAGTCGTCGTCCCAAAGTGTCAATAACAGACCATTAGAACCTGTTTCAATACTAGATAAGGCAAATGAACGGATGTTTTCCATATTGCTCTCCCTCTGGGGCATCAATACCCACCTTGTTTGTCCAGCAGTAGCTCCCATTACTTTAAGTCCGTTATCTCTAAACCATTGCATCGACTTGGTATTACCATATGATTCTGGACTGTGATAGTTCCAGCGCATGTATATACAATTTTTTGGAAATTTTGGTAATACTGCTTTAAGAATATTTTCATTAGCATTCCATATACTGTCTACTTTCACTATTGGCATTTCAGGCTTGTACATTGGATAATAAACCCCTGTTTGTTTTAGAGGCATGTCATCCCAAAAAATTGGGGTTCTTCCCTTTTTCTCAGCAAATTGACATACCTTATTCAACCATATCAATTGTAATTCAAGTGCTGACTTTCCGCTATTTCTTCCATTAGTGTTTACTTCGTCACCACCTACGTGAAGATATTTTCCATGAGGTAGGGCGTCCAAAGCATCTAGATACAGGTCATATTGTACCTCATAAGTTCTAGGGTTTAGAGGATTGAATGCCCAATCACTTTGTGGATCATCACGGAGGGATTTGTATTTATCATGTTTCAGAATAAAGGAGGCATGACCCAATCCTTGAACCAGTGGTGAAATCGAAATATTTCGGGCATGAGCATATTCACTTAGTTTTTGCCATTGTTTAATGGTCAAAGCATCGGATGAACCAACTGTGGGTTGTCTCTCATATTTAATTTTATCTTCTACCTCGGCAATGACAGCGTTTATCTTATATTTTTTGAGTTTGTCAATCATTTTGTAATAGTAATCCAATGTTTCCATATGATGTTTTACATCCCAATGAATTGCACGATATGATAGAAGGGGATAGTCTTTAATTTGACATAAGGGAAGTTTCACTTGCTGCTCCTTAGCGTCCTCCATTAATTGTTCCAAAGTTGCCAAACCATAGATCAGCCCAGCCTGATCTTTGGCAGTGATTTTAATTTGATTTTCAAAAATATCCATAAGATAACCTTCCTCTTTAAGATCAAGTTCTGGATCTATATTATAAACTAATT
>NZAX01000041.1 GCA_002687665.1 Flavobacteriaceae bacterium | reverse complement strand
TTCTGAGATTGATTATAAACAGGAAATTTCAATGATAAAAAAAGAGATGATATCAAAAATGATGGACTAATTTAATTTAAATCCAATTATGAAATCAATAAGGTTAACAGTAGCTCAAGCCGTAATAAAATATTTAAATCAGCAGTATGTTGAACGAGACGGTATAGAAAACAAATTTTTTGCAGGTTGTTTTGGTATATTAGGACATGGTAATGTAGCCGGAATAGGTCAAGCCATTCAGCAGCAAAACGATTTGAAATACTACCAATGTCGTAATGAGCAATCTATGGTTCATACTGCAGCGGCCTATACAAAAATGAAAAACAGATTGAGCACATTTATGTGTACTACTTCCATTGGCCCCGGCGCAACCAATATGCTTACCGCTGCAGCTGGAGCATCTATAAATCGACTACCCGTATTGTTAATTCCTGGAGACATTTTTGCCAAAAGAAATGTCGCACCTGTTTTACAGCAATTGGAATCACCAATTTCTCAAGATGTTTCAGTTAATGATTGTTTTAAACCCGTCTCAAAATATTGGGATCGTATAAATAGACCAGAACAAATTTTATATGCTCTTCCCGAGGTTATGAGGGTTTTGACATCTCCAGCAGAAACCGGTGCAGTAACCCTTGCTATTCCGCAGGATGTTCAGGCTGAAGCATATGATTTCCCCTGTGATTTTTTTGAAAAGAAAACCTGGAGGATATCAAGGCCAAGACCCGATTTAAATCAACTTGATAGAGCAGTTGAAATGATTAAAAATAGTACAAAACCACTTATTATTTCTGGTGGTGGAGCTCATTATAGTTGTGCATTGGATGTACTGAAAAAATTTGTTCACAACACACATATCCCAATTGCTGAAACATTTGCAGGAAAAGGTGCTCTTAGATATGATGATCCACATCAATTGGGAGCTGTTGGAGTTACAGGTACACCTGGCGCAAATCAAATCTCACAGGAAGCAGACCTGATTATTGGCCTTGGAACACGATATAGTGATTTTACTACTGCTTCAAAAACAGCGTTTCAAAATCCCAATGTAAGGTTTCTTAATATAAATATAACTGAATTTGATGCTGCGAAGCACGGCGGACTAATGTTACAAGGTGATGCCAAAGTTATTTTAATCGAATTAATGGAGCGTTTAAAAGAATTTCGAGTATCGGAAAAGTATCGAAAACAGGTTGCTGATTTTAACCATTCCTGGGAAGAAAAAGTTTCTGAAATATACAATTATCGTCATCCTAATTTGATGAGTCAAGGAGAGATTATAGGAGCAGTAAATAATTTTGCTGATGATAATGATGTTGTATTGTGCGCTGCAGGGAGTTTACCCGGTGATCTTCACAAACTTTGGAGAACAAAAAGTAATAAAAGTTTTCATTTAGAATATGGATTTTCCTGTATGGGTTATGAAATTGCTGGGGGTCTTGGAGCAAAAATGGCAGATCCAAGTCGTGAAATTTATGTTATGGTAGGAGATGGGAGTTATTTGATGCTTTCACAAGAAATAGTTACCTCTATTCAGGAAAATTATAAAATTACAATTGTCTTAATTGACAATGACGGATACAAAAGCATTGGTTCACTCTCAAGGAGCTTAGGCAGTGAAGGGTTTGGTACTCGTTTTCTGTATAGAAATCAAAACTCTCAAAAAATTGAGGGAGATGAGACAAAAAGNGATAATACATTACCTGTTCATTTAGCAGANAATGCAAGGAGTTTAGGAGCNCATGTTATAGAATGTTTTGATTATAAAAGTCTTACCAATGCTCTAAGAGATGCAAAAAGTATTGAAAAAACNACAGTAATCTATACTAAATGTGACCGATATCAGGGAATAGATGGTTATGGTTGGTGGGAGGTTCCCACTGCTGAGGTTTCAGAAATGAAAATGGTAGATGAAGCTCTCAAGAATAATTTAGAACAAAAGAAAAAACAAAGATTTCATAACTAAAATAGAAAGACATTNGGGTATGTTGACATTTCTAACATTTATTGCATTTATATCTTTTGTTGCAATCTATTCGTGGTTGAAGCTGAGAAAAGAAAAACTTGACTCACAGGATGGCTATTTTTTAGGAGGAAGAAGTCTTACAGGTGTTGTAATAGCTGGTTCAATGTTGCTAACAAATATTTCGACTGAGCATCTGATAGGAATGAACGGTTCTTCATATAAAAATGGCTTTATAATTATAGGCTGGGAGGTAACCTCTGCNTTAGCATTGGTTGCGGCAGCTATTTTTTTTGTTCCCATGTATTTAAAAATGGGTTTAACTACAATTCCCCAATTTTTAGAAAAAAGGTTTGACAATGCAACCCGAACGATGGTTGCCTTTTTTTTAATGATTTCCTTCGTAGTTACCTTACTGCCNATAGTNCTATACACAGGAGCGATCAATCTAGAGAGTATATTTAACATCTCCGAGGTNCTTGAAATCAGTAAAANTAAGGGTATTTGGATAACGGTAATGGGNATTGGAATTATCGGTTCAATTTACGCNATTTTTGGAGGTCTTAAGGCTGTCGCAATATCTGANACAATCAATGGCTATGGGTTATTAATAGGAGGATTAGCAATTCCACTTATGGCATTGGCGAGCATTGGNCAGGGCAATCCTTTGGATGGTTTGATAAAAGTTTTTGAAAACAGTCCTGAAAAATTCAATGTTATAGGTGCTAAAGGCTCTGTTATGCCTTTTGAAGTTTTATTCACTGGTCTGATTATTAATCAAATATATTTTTGGAGTATGAATCAGACAATTATACAACGNGCNCTGGGNGCAAAAAATCTTATTGAGGCTCAAAAAGGACTCTTATTTACTGGAGTTTTAAAAATTTTAGTTCCTGTCATCATTATTCTACCAGGAGTAATTGGTTTTTATTTTTATGGTGAAACTTTTTACGATAAACAGGATATGATCTATCCCGAATTGATAAAAAGAGTCTTACCTGCTGGTTTGGTTGGCCTATTTGCTGCTGTGGTGATGGGAGCCGTATTAAGTACATTTAATAGTGTTTTAAATAGTGCCGCTACTATTTTTAGTATTGACATATATAAACGTCATCTGGGAGTCAATAGTTCAGATAAGAAATTAGTTTGGGTTGGAAAGTTAGCCTCAACNATATTGGCAATTTTTGCGATAATAGTTGCCCCAATGGTAGCAAANGCTCCAGATGGACTTTATCAACTTTTACAACAACTCAATGGTATTTTCTTTATNCCAATAGCNTCTATTATTCTGGCAGGATTTTTTTTAAAACGTGTTTCTGCAATGGGAGCTAAAGTTGCATTAATTTCTGGATTAGCTTTTTATATAATTACTATTTTTATTTTAAAAGTAGATCTACATTTTATTCATATTTGGGGTATTGAGTTTTTAATCAATATTTTAATAATGTTTGTGGTATCTCACTTTTATCCCATCAAAAAAGAATTTAAAATTGANAATTTNAAAATTGTTGATTTAAGGGAATGGAAATACACCAAACACATGTCCGTGATCCTGTGTTTAGTTACTATTCTGATCTATATCCTCTTGGGTAAAAATTCATGAAATACAATTGTGTAATCTTTGACTGTGATGGCGTACTTGTTGACAGTGAGTCGATTGCAGCCAGTGTGTGGGTTGAAATGGCTAAAAAAATAGGTGTTTCGATCAGTTTCAAATTTGCTTTTGATGAGTTTACTGGAAAATCATTCAATAGTATCCTCGGTTACTTAAAAGATAAATCTAATTCTGAAATTCCTTANGAATTTGAGAAACAGTATCGAGAAAAATCATATGCAGCTTTTAAAGCCAACCTCCAACCCATTGAAGGTATTCATGAGGCATTAAAAATTATTTCCCTTCCATATTGCGTGGCNTCGAGTGGCCCTTTAGAAAAAATTAAGTTAAACTTATCTAAGGTAGATTTGTTAAAGTTTTTTTCTAATGATCGGATTTTTAGTTGTTATGAAATTAACAAATGGAAACCTGATCCAGCAATATACATTCACGCAGCCAAAAAAATGGGTTTTGATCCTGAGGAATGTTTGGTAATTGAGGATAGTATACCTGGTATTCAAGCCGCTATTTCTGGAGGTTTTGATGTTCTGATTTATGCCAATGAGGTTAAAAAGAAAAAAATCAACCTAAAGGGACAGACCTTTTTTTCAAAAATGAGCGATTTAAATGAAATCATTGCCAATAAATCATCAATAATTTAGTGATCGATTTTCAATAGCGATGTAAAAAAACAACTTTTATATTGTATATACAAATATTGTATGTATATTTGTTAAAAAATTGTTATGAAAGATAATCGTCCAAAATGCGGATGTGGAAACACAGATAATCCCCAAGGTTATTGTGATGGTTCTCATCTAAATCGTTAAATTGGTTGTTTGATTGTTTGAAAAACCCTCCCCCAAAGGAGGGTTTTTTCTTAAGTTATTTGAAAATACCTCAGACAGCTAGCGGAAGAACTACTCAACAAGGGGTTCTTCTCCAACCGAAACTTCCGAAGAATTGCCTAATTTGAATCGAACAGCGACTTCGTGGGCTTTAAAATTTAACCCAGAAAGTTGATCAACTCCATAGGTATCATAAGCATATCCCAACGAAAAGCCCTCATTGATATTTACCAAAGCTTGAACAGAGAAAATAGACCCTGTTCTGATGGAAAGTCCCAGTTCAAATCTGTTCATATAAGCTCCTTTTACCCCTAAATCTGTGACAGCACCAATCCCTTTTATATTGCGGTACATCAGATTGGGTTTTAAGGTAAATTTATCATTAAATGAAAACATAGCTCCAGCTGCTAGATAGGTATGTATTCTGTCTCTAGATTGGATCTCAATATCATCATCCCGTTTTGGGTTGAATAATCTTGGCATTGAACCGGAAAACCAAATTTGCCCCATTTTTAACAAAAAACCAACCCCCATATTTGGGTTAAACCTACTCAAAGATTTTTTTGCAGGATCAGGAATCTGTGTAAAAGTTGATAAAGGATTGGGATTGGCATTATAAGAATTTCCACCTGCTTTGATTCCCAAAAAAACGGCACCGTCATTGTTTAATTTGAGTTTATAAGAAAAATCGATGGCAAACATAGTTTGTTTTTCAATAAAAATTTTGTCGGATACAACGGATATGCCCAGTCCTACATTTTTACCCACGGCACTGCTGTAAGATAAAGCAGTGGTCTTGGGACTATCCTCTGAATTGCTCCATTGGTTTCTATTGGTTAAACTCAATACATGCTTACCTTCCGCCCCGGCATAGGCGGGATTGATCAAGGGCATGTTGAGTTGATATAGTGACATATAGGCATCTTGTTGTGCACTTATGGCCCATGGAAATAGCAGCAACAAGAATAACTTTTTTTTCATCTTGTTAACGGCTTAAAAAGAGCCACCCCTGATAATCAGGATTTCCATCGGTATTAAAATCAATAATATAATAGTAACTTCCTTCGGGAAGTTGAGCACCTTCAAATTCTCCTGCCCAATTGTTTTGGTAATTACTTTTTTCGAAGACCAATTGGCCAGATCGGGTATAAATCCAAACCTTATTATCGGTGTATCTCAAGAAGGCATCGTCTTCCCATTGATCATTGATTCCATCTCCATTAGGAGAGAAGAAATCAACAATTTCGAGATTAATTGCGGCAAAGTCCTCACAGTAACTAAGTGAGTTATTGGGGTCGGATCCGCAGCTTATTTCATCTGCATTGGGGAAGCCATCTCCATCGGTATCATTATATGGATCACAGTTTTTAGCGTCTTTTTCGTCATTTACACCATCCTGGTCACAATCTAAAAGTGTAGACTCATAGGCATCAAAAATACCGTCTCCATCTGAGTCGTCGTCAGTAGTATCTAAATTAAGATTTAGGTCCTCGTCGATCGACTTTTTACTATCTCCATCATCATCAGTATCAAGATAATTTGGAATGCCGTCCCCATCTAGATCAGAAAGCTTATCAGAAAGTTCAGTGGCTTCAGGATCAATTTCAATTATAGTAGGTATACCATCATTGTCATCGTCAGTATCTAAATAATCCGGAATACCATCGTTGTCAAAATCTTTGTATTCACGTTCTATATCACCAATTTCATGAAGGGTAGGTATGCCGTCATTATCATCATCACTGTCAATAAAGTTAGGAATACCGTCTCCATCACTGTCCAGTGCATCGTCAGGATTACCATCAAAATTTAGGTCGGGATCTTCCAAAGGAGTTATAATCCCATCTCCATCGTCGTCAATATCATAGTAGTCGGGCAGACCATCAGAGTCGGTGTCTCTTGCATCATCAGCGTTTCTATCACCATTGGGGTCAGGGTTTTCGTATTGTGTAAAGACACCGTCATTTTCATCATCGGGATCGAGATAATCTGGAATCTCATCACCATCGAAGTCACCACTAGCATTTCCTCTTGCAGTGATTTGGGGAGGTGTTCTGGTTTCATATTGACTATATATTGAATCGCCATCGTCATCTGGATCAACCGAATTTATATAACCATCAGCGTCCGTATCTGAATGTATTCTCCCTGGATCAACTTTGTCCATAGGGGTTATGATAGTTGATAAGTCTGCTATGTTAACACTGGTTGTGTCTGTTACCGTTAATGAAGATGGCAACTCAGGTACTGGAACCCTAGTATCGCCCAGTGTTGTATTCACATAACCAAGCACAACCTCATAAATTCCATCTTTATTATGATCCTGAGGATCGTTAGGATCTGGAGGATTAACGAATGCTAATGTTCCTTCTGATTCCTGCAGAGTCGAAGACTGTTGAAGACTTGAGGATTCTTGATCCCTTCTTGAAAATCTTTGAGAGAAATTTTCATAGCTCTCCTTGCTATCGGGTTCACCATTTTTAATTGTAAAGAGATGAGCATCGGCTCCACCTGATATTTTCTTACGTATTTTCCATTTACCGACACCTCTGAATGGATCAAATCTGCTATTGTTAGACTGTTTTGATTGGTTAGATGATTTCGCACCATTAAGATCTATACCAACATTGTGATAAAGAGTCACAAATTGATGCTCAGTGAAATCTATAATACCGTCATTATCATCGTCAATATCCTCGTTATTCCCTACTCCATCATTATCTATATCGTTAACCTCTGTGGCATCTGTAGGGAAAGAGTCTATAAGGTCAATGACTCCATCTCCGTCATCATCAGTGTCAGCATTGTTACCAATTCCATCAAAGTCAGTATCGGTATCTTCATTGGGATCGAGGGGGAATGCATCCTCTCCATCAGGAGTTCCGTCTCCATCGGTATCTATATTTTGTGGGTCAGTTTGAAGTCTGATTTCCTCACCGTCACTCATCCCGTCATTATCAGTGTCAGGATTGATTGGATCAGTCCCGTAAAGCTCTTCAGTGCTGTCTGAGAGCCCATCGTTATCGTCATCAAGATCCTCAATGTCCCCAATACCATCTCCATCGGTATCTAAGTTCTCGTTGGCATCAAGTGGGAAGGCATCATCTCTATCATTGATTCCATCTCCATCAGTATCAAGATTAAGGGGGTCGGTACCTTTGTCGATTTCCTCACCGTCAGTCAATCCATCACCATCTGAATCTGGGTTATTAGGGTCTGTATTTTGATTAACCTCATCCCCATCATCAACTCCATCCCCATCAGTATCCACTAATTTAGGATTGGTTCCTTTGCTAAATTCCTCTTGGTCAGTAAGTCCATCATTGTCATCGTCTGGGTCAACACGATCGTCTAGTCCGTCCCCATCAGTATCTGTATCTCCATTAGGATCCTGGGGCATGTCATCACTGCCGTCAAGCACTCCATCCCCGTCAGTATCAGGATTAAGGGGATCTGTTTTGAGGTCAATTTCTTCTTTGTCTGTCAGACCATCATTGTCGGAATCTGAATCCAAGGGATCGCAGCCCAAATCGAGTTCCTCTTTATCCAAAAGACCATCATCGTCAGAATCTTGGTTTTTTGGATCTGTTCCCTGAAGCTCTTCCTCTTNGTCGGAAAGGCCGTCATTGTCATCGTCTAAATCAGTATTGTCTCCAATACCATCTTTATCGAAATCTTTAGTTTCAGTTGGGTCAAGTGGCAAGTCATCCTCCCCGTCNAATGCCCCATCATTATCAGAATCGGGGTCAGTGGGTAAACTACCTGATATAAGCTCATCTCCATCACTGATTCCNTCACCATCGGTATCTGGGTTTTTGGGGTTGGTCCCCTGTTCCTTTTCTTGATTATCTGAGAGCCCGTCACCGTCGGTATCACGAGATTCATTNGGGTTGAGAGGGAAGTCGTCTATGCCATCAAGGACTCCGTCATTATCGCTGTCTGGATCAAGTGGGTCACAGCCAATGGCAATTTCATCTCCATCAATGAGTCCGTCATTGTCGGAATCTTTATTTAATGGGTCGGTTCCATTTATAATTTCGTCACTATCCTCAACACCATCGTCATCATCATCGGTGTCGGCATTATTCCCTATTCCATCAATATCAGTATCGATGAACTCNTTGGGATCTAGGGGGAAAGCATCTTCCTTGTCGTCAACGCCATCTCCATCGGTGTCGGGAAGGTTGGGNTNGGTTTTTCGATCAAATTCTTGTCCATCACTTAGTCCATCATCGTCAGAATCTGGATCATAGGGGTCAGTTCCTTTNNTAATCTCATCAATATCNTTTACACCATCATTGTCNTCATCTGGGTCTTCNTTATCACCAATTCCATCTCCATCTCGGTCTCTACTTTCNCCTGAATCGAGTGGAAGTTGATCAAATCCATCTAAGGTTCCNTCTCCATCAGTATCGGGATTAAGGGGATCGGTTTGTTTTTCGATTTCATTTCCATCGGTTGATCCATCGCCATCAGAATCTGGATTAAGGGGATCAGTATTNGCCTNGAGTTCATCTCCATCGTCCAGTCCATCGTNATCAGTATCNGGATCATTGGGGTCAGTTCCATTTTCTATTTCTTCAAAATCATTGACTCCGTCGCTATCTGTGTCGGGTTTTTCGGGATTGGTTCCCAGCTCAAGTTCCTCTTGGTCAAGTAANCCATCATTGTCATCATCTGGATCTTGATCATCAGTAATTCCGTCTCCATCTGCATCATCTGCCCTATTAGGATCATTAGGNAAATCGTCTTCTCCNTCCAAAATACCATCATCATCTGAATCTGAATCGTTGGGGTCAGTTCCTAATTGGACTTCCTCCCCGTCAGTTAATCCATCATTGTCAGAGTCGGGATTATAGGGATCAGTTCCATTTACCAATTCCTCAGTATCNGGTAATCCATCGTTGTCATCATCGGGATCTTGGTTGTCTCCAATTCCGTCAAGGTCATTGTCAAATCCTTCATTGGGATCTTTAGGTAATCTGTCTTTTCCATCTTTAACACCATCGCCATCAGAATCAGCATTTGTTGGGTCAGTTCCCAGCTGAGTTTCCTCAAAATCAGAAAGTCCGTCATTATCAGTATCCGATTGGGAAGGATCTGTNCCTAGGGTTACTTCTTCAAAATCAGAAAGTCCGTCTTTATCGCTATCAGCGTCTTTAGGATCAGTGCCTCGGGAGAGTTCCTCTATATCACTCACCCCATCGTTGTCATCGTCAGTATCCATATAGTCGCCCAATCCGTCTTTATCGGAGTCGACATATTCAAATGGATCTAATGGGAAATCGTCCTGACTATCAGTAAATCCATCTCCGTCAGTGTCGGTATCAAGAGGGTTGGTTTTACGTAAGGCCTCTGCTCCATCGTTAAGTCCATCACCGTCAGTATCGGGATTACGAGGATCAGATCCCTGGGCAATTTCAATGGTGTCAAGAACATTGTCTCCATCATCATCTTCATCTTTATCATCAGGTATTCCATCCCTATCGAGATCTGCTGCTTCAAATGGATCGAAAGGGAAACCATCATCACCGTCAAGAATACCATCGTCGTCTGTGTCTGGATCATTAGGGTCAGTTCCCGTTATTTTTTCGGCTCCATCATTGAGTCTATCATTATCAGAGTCTGGATTAAAAGGATCTGTTCCGTTAAGAAGTTCTTCATCATCTAGTGATCCAT
>NZAX01000040.1 GCA_002687665.1 Flavobacteriaceae bacterium | reverse complement strand
GTTTCCACAGTAGTCAAACCACTAGCAATAATTTGCTCAGTATCGGTATGAGCCAATCCTGTACGTTTTTTTCCGAAATCAATTCCAATCAATACCCCCATTATGTCTGCAAATATACTTTATTTGGGAAGACAATTATGTCGATTAAAACTATTGAATTGAGTATTTTTGAAAAAAAATAGTATGCAAAGCATCATAGAGTCAGCATGGGAAAATAGATCATTACTCGAAAAAAGTGAAACCAAAGAAGTCATTAAAGAAGTCATTCATCAATTAGACACTGGAAAATTGCGAGTAGCAAGTCCCACCGATTAGGGTTGGCAAGTCAACGAATGGGTCAAAAAAGCAGTCATACTCTACTTTCCCATCCAAAAGATGGAGACTTTGGAAGCTGGTCCCATGGAATTTCACGACAAAATGCCTCTAAAAAGAGGCTATAAAGATAAAGGAATTCGGGTCGTTCCGCATGCCATCGCTCGACACGGAGCCTATATTTCCAGCGGAGTCATTCTCATGCCCAGCTATGTGAATATCGGTGCTTATGTAGATTCAGGAACCATGGTTGATACTTGGGCAACTGTCGGCAGTTGTGCCCAAATTGGAAAAAATGTACACCTTAGTGGTGGTGTAGGCATCGGAGGTGTTTTAGAGCCCATTCAAGCTGCTCCTGTGATCATCGAAGACAACGCTTTTATTGGATCAAGGTGTATCGTGGTAGAGGGAGCCAGAGTTGGAAAAGAAGCTGTATTGGGAGCTAATGTAGTCATCACCGCCTCTACCAAAGTAATTGATGTTTCGGGAGAAAGCCCGGTCGAATACCGTGGACTGGTTCCCGAAAGATCCGTGGTCATTCCCGGAAGTTATAACAAAACTTTCCCCGCAGGAGATTATCAAGTACCTTGTGCTTTGATCATTGGTCAAAGAAAAGAAAGTACGGATAAAAAGACCTCCTTGAACAATGCGCTAAGAGAACATGATGTAGCCGTATAAGGCCAACAGAATTATGCTCAATCTCGCCATTGTTATTGTCAACTACCGTTCTTGGTCTAAACTAGAAGGCTGCTTGTCAAGTCTTGACCATCAAAAAGAAAAGGCAGAGAAGGTAATTGTGGTAGACAATCGCTCCGACGATGGAGTGCTCGAAAGTTTTATGGAAAAATTCCCTTGGGTAGAGTGGATTAAAAATGACANCAANGNCGGTTTTGCTGCGGCCTGTAATCTGGGAGCCCAAAATATCTCAAACCGGTGGCTGTTGTTTCTTAATCCCGATACGCGACTGCCCAAAGACTG
Source organism: Flavobacteriaceae bacterium (assembly GCA_002687665.1). Classification (GTDB taxonomy): domain Bacteria; phylum Bacteroidota; class Bacteroidia; order Flavobacteriales; family Flavobacteriaceae; genus UBA8316. The sequence goes on along the minus strand of NZAX01000040.1, from coordinate 8,836 downwards.
TTTGCAGACTTTGATCCCCTATTGTGATCAACATCCCGACTTTCATTTGATCACCATCAAACAATTGAGTGAAAGCGGAAAAAANACCCATCCNTACGGTATTTTTCCCAATGTATGGAACAGTGCGGGACTACTGCGATCAATGGAACGATTGATTTTACATCCCGACCAAACCAAAAAGGCAATGGCCAAAAACCCCATCGCCTTTCCCCAATGGATTTCAGGTTCCTTTGTGATGATGCACAAGGAACATTTTGATTTGATCGGAGGCTGGGACGATCGGTTTTGGATGTATTGTGAAGACATTGATTTATCCAAAAGAGCTGCTGAAGCAAAACTCAGTAGGGTTTTACTTAATGAATGGGAATGCATCCACTCTCACGGAGTTTCGTCCCGTAGTAATTTAGAAACTAAAATAAAGACCAAAGCAGCCGTCGTTAAATCCACCCACATATATTACGAAAAGCATTTTTTAGGAAAAAAGAAAAAATGGGCACACCGATGGTTAAAATTCCACAAGACAGTTGAATTGTATTTGTTGAGTTTTATCGACTCCTCCAAAAGAGAAATCCTAAAAGTATTAATCCCATTTTGGCGCGAATTGTTTTCTAAGGGATTTTAATATTGATCAAGCTGAGAGAAAGCCCTATTTTTGTTCCATCAATGAAACAGATCATCAAAATTTTGGAAGCCGGAAAGGTGCTCCTCGCCCCTACTGATACCATATGGGGTATTCTTTGTGATGCCACTAACCCTAGTGCAGTGGACAAAGTATATGATTTAAAAAAAAGACCCGATAGCAAAGNCATGATATGCATGGTAGCTGATCTGAAGATGCTCCAAAAACACATTGAATATTTACCTAAAAAACTTCATCATTACATTAATGACCTAAGACCAACTACTGTCATTTATAAATATCCCAAAGGCATTGCACAAAATGCTGTTGCTCAGGAAAATACGGTAGCTATCAGAGTGGTAAATCATCACTTTTGCACCCCTTTGATCAAGGCCTTTGGAAAACCTTTGATTTCAACTTCTGCCAACATCAGTGGTGCTTCACACCCTCATAAATTCTCAGATATTGATACGGAAATTATAACCGGAGTTGACCATATAATTGATTTAGACAAAGATAAAGTCAACAAAAAGCCTTCAAGAATCATAAAAATTGAACCATCGGGGGAAATATCCCTTTTGAGACCATAATCATGTTAAACAAAGACTTCCATACTGTTCTTCAAAAAGAAGTGTTTCAAGCCATAGCCCGCAGTGCGGAAAATTTGTCTCTTGAGAGTTATCTGGTAGGCGGTTTTGTTCGCGACCATTTGCTAGGCAAAGGGAAAGCCAAAGACATTGACGTGGTGACTGTAGGTTCAGGAATTGAACTAGCCATAGCGGTACAAAAACAATTACCCGGTGCACAAGCAGTTCAGGAATTTAAATCTTATGGCACCGCAATGGTTAAATGGCGAGATATTAGTCTGGAATTTGTAGGTGCAAGAAAGGAGTCTTATTCACAGAACAGTAGAAATCCAAAAGTCACCCAAGGAACTTTAGAGGACGACCAAAACCGGAGAGATTTTACCATTAACGCACTAGCCGTTAGCCTGAATAGAAAGGATAAAGGGACTCTCATCGATCCATTTAATGGTTTGGATGACCTCCAAAATGGTATTATCCGGACTCCTTTGGAACCTACAGTAACTTATTCCGATGATCCTCTCCGCATGCTTCGTGCAATAAGGTTTGCAACCCAATTGAATTTTAAAATTGAAGACAAATCAATCATAGCAATCAAAAAAAATGCACATCGGATTGGAATAATCTCCAAAGAACGTATTGTAGAAGAACTTCATAAAATAGTGCTGACAACTCAACCCTCCAGTGGGTTTCTCATGCTGGAACAAAATGATCTTTTGGAACTCATCCTGCCAGAACTGATCCAACTCAAAGGTATAGATGAAATTGAAGGCCAAGGTCATAAAGATAATTTTTATCATACCCTTGAAGTGGTCGACAACATTTGCCAGCACACAGAAAATCTTTGGCTCCGCTGGGCAGCACTGTTACACGATATTGGAAAGGCACCGACTAAAAAATTTCAACCCAAAATTGGATGGACCTTTCATGGACACGAGTTTGTTGGCTCCAAAATGGTCCTTAAACTCTTCAAGCGTCTTAAAATGCCACTAAACGAAAAAATGAAATACGTTCAAAAATTGGTGATGATGAGCTGCAGACCCATTATCATTGCAGAAGACATTGTTACTGATGCTGCTGTAAGGCGACTCGTTTTTGATGCAGGTGAAATTTTAGACGATTTGATAACCCTTTGTGAAGCTGACATTACCACCAAAAACCCTGATAGATTCAAACGCTATCACAATAATTTTAAGCTAGTAAGGAAAAAAATCAAAGAAGTTGAGGAAAGAGACAGAATCAGAAATTTCCAACCGCCTGTGACCGGAGAAATGATCATGAATCATTTTAATTTAAGACCTTGCAAAGAAATAGGGATTATCAAAGAAGCCATAAAAGAAGCAATATTGGAAGGTGAGATTCCCAATGAATACAATGCAGCCTTTGCCTTAATGATAAAAAAAGGAAGTGAGATAGGACTTGAAGCCCATGGAAAATAGTTTTAAAATATCGGTCAAAATCAGTCTAATCTTAGTTTATTTGGTTATTGCAGCTGGTTCCATTGTCCGAATGACAGGAAGTGGTATGGGTTGCCCTGATTGGCCCAAATGTTTTGGCTATTGGATTCCACCAACCGAAAGGACTCAACTTGACTGGAAACCTGGTCACCAATACACCAAAGGACAAGTCATTATTCTAAATGAAGAACTCAGGGTCGCCAATGGTAACTTTGAGTCTTCCAAAACATTTAGTGACCGTAATTGGGGCTTTTACACACAGCATGACTATGCCCTTTTTGATCCCTACGAGACATGGATTGAATATTTGAATCGTTTGATAGGAGTAGTAGCCGGATTGGCAGTTTTGATCATGACGGTTTTATCTTTTTGGAAATGGAAAAAAAATATCTCCCATACTTTCGTTTCCATTTTGATTCTTTTGGGAATGGGATTCCAAGCTTGGTTGGGAAAAACGGTTGTGGATTCTAATTTGGCACCATATAGAGTCAGCCTGCATATGGGTATGGCCCTTTTGATTGTACTAGGATTAGTTTTTTTACTCTTTTCAAATCAAAAAAAGGCGTTTTCAATCCCTGGAAATATTACTTTAAAAGTATGGGCATGGTTTGCCGTATTACTTACGCTTTTTCAAATTGGGTTAGGAACCCAAGTCCGTCAATTTGTAGATTTACAAATGCATGAACCTCCCGGACAATGGCTCGAACCTGCGCCCATCAAATTTTATGTACACCGAACTCTGTCACTGCTGGTTTTTGGAGTTCATTTAATTCTTTTTTGGATGTTGCGAAAAATGAAACGCAATGTCAAGGTCTTCAATCAAATTTTGGGATTGATCGGGTTGGAGATTTTTACTGGTATTTTGATGTTTTATCTCGATTTTCCTTTCAGTTCTCAACCTTTACATTTAATCATCGCGGCCCTGCTTTTCGGGGCACAATCTTTTTTTATATTACAAATAATGTCAAATAGAAAGTCCTATGATCTATAGAATGCGTGCAATTTTAGACACCGAAACCGATGTAATCCGAGATTTTGAAATTGAAGCCACCGCCACCCTAGAAGAACTGCACGACGCGGTATCACAATCCTTTGGTTTTGCTGGTAACGAAATGGCTTCCTTCTATCGCTCCGATGAAAATTGGGCCCAAGGTGAGGAATTGCCCTTGGTCGATATGGGAGTGGGAGAAAAACCACTCAACGAAAGACCGCTTGATAAAATACTATCAGAAAATGAAAATCGTTTGATATACGTATACGATTTCCTCAACCTTTGGACTTTTTTTGTAGAATTGATGGAAACTGCGGAAAAAGATCACCTCAAAGGTTATCCAAGTCTGATTTTTTCCCATGGTGAAGTTCCCGAAATCCCACCATCTAAAAATTTTATTGCCAAAGAAGGCTCTGATGAGAATGAAATTGATAAGAACGATGACTTAGAAGAAGATGAATTTGACAGTGACCAATTCTATTAAAGCAAGTCCCCCAAACTAACATTTTGGTAATTCCTCCGCATATAATCAAATGAGGCTTGCATCAACTCTCCCATGGATTTGCTTTTTGTAAAGGCATCGTCTTTAGTAAAAACAAAAATTTCATTTTTCAGTTTTTCTAAATTTTCTGGAATTGACAAACGATCTTTTTTCATGATGTTCACCAGAAAATCAATTCGATTACCCGAATTAATCAATCGACGCGAAACGATAGAACGTTCCTCAATTTTGTATTGGATGATGGAATCATGATTTAACTTATCTTTGATCACCATCATTAATGGATAATTCTCCTTAAAGAATTGAGGTCTATATACCGATAGTTTCCCCTCAAAGCATTGTTGATCAAAATCTATGGCCCTGATCTTGTAGATTACATGATCGAAATCGTGAATAGGGATAACAACGTAATTGTAGGCCCGCATATCTCCAAGCAAGCGTACCATACATCGCTCATTAAACTTGACGCACTCTTTAGCAATTTGAGCTTTTTCAGCAGCACTACAATGTGGTAGGTAATCCTTGATAAAAATATCCCCTGGAATTCCTGCAATATGTTCCTCAATCAAAGTATCATGATTAACCATATAATTTAAGTTGTAGGGTGAAAGTGTATGTTCAAACTCCAAACCGTAAACTCGAGAAGCATCGGTTTTCTTAACATAGAAATAGGTAAAGTTATCGTTCAGAACATTTCTAATTTTAATCCGAAAAGGTTTAGAATTGCCAAAAGTGCAGTAATCGATGGCATCAATATTCAAATCCGGTAAAGAAGAATCATTACCATCGGAGTGCAAAAGAGTATATATTGTTTTGAGTTGATAATCTATTTCCTCCCGATCAGAATCTGAATAGTAAACCCTAACCCATAGGGTATCATGATCATATTTATCGTGTACGATTACAGAGCCAGAAAATCGTAACAAATCTTCATAACAAATCGAAGACTCCATCCAACGATCGTACTTTTTTAAAAAATGCATCAAGGCGTCGGATATTGGAAAAAAAGGCTTTTTTTTAGAAATCAATTTCTCCTCCACACTACTTTTTTTTCAAAAATACCTCTTTTTCCGCATTGTGTTTCTATAATTGCTTAATAAGGTAAAACAATAGTGTAAAATTGGGGAACAGTGATTTAAGCTTTAATTTTGCAAAATGAAATTTAAACTGGAGTCCACCTTTTTACCCACCGGAGACCAACCGGAGGCCATCCGTCAGATCACTACGGGTTTTTCCGAAGGTGAAAAATACGTCACCTTGCAAGGGGTTACAGGCTCTGGTAAAACTTTTACCGTGGCAAATGCAGTACAGGAGTTACAACGTCCTACATTGGTTTTGGCCCACAATAAAACCTTAGCCGCACAACTTTATTCTGAATTCAAACAGTTTTTCCCAAACAATGCTGTTGAGTATTTTGTTTCCTATTATGACTACTACCAACCCGAAGCCTATATTCCAACTAGTGGCTTGTATATTGAAAAAGACCTTTCCATCAATGAAGAAATTGAAAAACTGCGTTTGAGTACGACCTCCTCCCTCCTCTCTGGAAGAAGGGATGTATTGGTTGTCGCCTCTGTATCCTGTTTGTACGGAATTGGAAACCCAGCAGAATTTCAAAAAAATGTCATCGCTGTTGAAAAAGGAGAGGTCATTTCGAGAACCCAACTGTTGCACCAATTAGTACAAAGCCTTTACTCGCGAACAACGGGCGAATTTAACCGAGGTAATTTCAGGGTCAACGGTGATATCGTTGATATCTTCCCGGGCTATGCAGATTTAGCCTTTAAAATCCATTTTTTTGGCGATGAAATCGAAGAAATTGAATCTTTTGACCCTATAGAAAACAAACTTTTAGAAAAATTTGATCGGTTGACCCTTTTTCCCGCAAATATGTTTGTTACTTCGCCGGAAATCCTCCAAAACGCCATCACTCAAATACAAGATGACTTGGTAAAACAAGTCGACTATTTCAATGCCAACGGCAGTTTTTTGGAGGCCAAGCGATTGCATGAACGCACGGAGTTTGACTTGGAGATGATACGTGAATTGGGTTATTGTTCTGGAATTGAGAATTATTCTCGCTATCTTGACGGCAGAGACCCCGGAACCCGACCCTTCTGTTTGCTTGATTATTTCCCAAACGATTTTCTGATGGTGGTGGACGAAAGCCATGTAACCATTTCTCAGGTTCATGCCATGTATGGAGGGGACCGAAGTCGAAAGGAAAACCTGGTAAATTACGGCTTCCGTTTACCAGCTGCTATGGACAACCGACCTTTAAAATTTGAAGAATTTGAAGCCTTGCAAAATCAAGTACTTTATGTCAGTGCGACTCCGTCAGACTATGAACTAAAACAAACTGAGGGGGTATATGTTGAACAAATCATTCGACCCACTGGACTGTTGGATCCTGAAATAGAGATTCGACCCAGTTTGAATCAAATCGACGATCTGATCGAAGAAATACAAGTCAGAGTAGAAAAAGACGAGCGGACCCTTGTGACCACACTAACCAAGAGAATGGCGGAAGAATTGACCAAATATTTTACTCGGGTCAACATCCGTTGTAGATATATCCACAGTGATGTGGAAACCTTGGAACGGGTAGAAATCATGCAAGACCTTCGTAAAGGATTATTTGACGTATTGGTAGGGGTTAACCTGCTGAGAGAAGGTTTGGACTTACCAGAAGTTTCTTTGGTNGCCATTTTGGATGCAGATAAAGAGGGTTTTTTAAGAAGTCACCGTTCCTTGACACAAACCGTAGGTCGGGCTGCGCGAAATGTCAATGGAAAGGCCATCATGTATGCTGACAACATCACCAAAAGCATGCAAAAAACAATCGATGAAACCCTCTATCGCAGGGACAAACAACAGAAATACAACCTAAAAAACAATCTTACTCCCAAGGCTCTTAACAAGTCACTGGACAATGCTTTATCCAAAAATTCGGTAGCCACCTATGCCCAGGAACTAAGTGATAGAAAAGACGCCGAGGCCAAAAACCGCCATTTGAGTAAAGAAGAGGTNGAAAAGAAAATCAGGGAGTCGCGAAGGGCCATGGAAGCTGCCGCNAAAGATTTGGACTTTATTGAGGCCGCAAGACTTAGAGACGAGATCAAATCTTTAAAGAACATACTGCATTAAAAAAGGCTCGATCGACCACCGAGCCTTTTTGCTATANACAATATTAATTCATTTAATTTATGGAAATCAATTTTTTCGGTTGGGGTAAAGCCTCCTCTTTTTTGGGGAGACTGACTGTCAAAATTCCTTCTTTGTAATTCGCACTAATTTTATCAGTAGACACAGTGTCNGGAATGTTGAATGATCTTATGAATGAGCTGTATCCAAATTCCTTACGGGTAAAACTACTGTCTTCTTCGTTAGAGTTACTCTCGATTTGAGAGGAGATGGTCAATANACCCTCCTCCAACTCGATTTTAAAATCATTTTTTTTCTTACCTGGAGCNGCTAATTGAATATCGAAATGATCATCGGCTTCNATTATATTGGCTGCAGGTATATTATTACTGTTATAGTTCCAATCTTGATTGAGAAAAAGATCATCGATCAAGGAGGTAAATACGGGGTTTTGTCTTTTAATTAAATTCATGATATTAAGATTTTAAATTAAACTTTTTATAAAACTTACTTCAAATCCTATACCATTAAAAAGTAGATGACAACATGTCGGTAAATTCCTTAAAAATTTATGTCAAAATGACAGTCATAATGCTTCTTGGACCTTTTGCGCGGCTTCTTCAAAGGCTATAGCAGACAAAACATTAAGTCCGGAATCATCGATTAATTTCTTGGCAATATCGGAATTGGTTCCTTGCAAACGAACAATAATTGGGACTTTGATGGCGTCACCCATATTTTTATAGGCATCCACGATTCCCTGAGCCACCCTGTCGCAACGTACGATCCCACCAAAGATGTTGACCAAAATCGCGGCTACATTGGGATCCTTTAAGATCAAACGAAAAGCTATCTCAACACGCTTTGCATCAGCGGTACCTCCTACATCTAAAAAGTTGGCCGGAGAACCTCCAGACTGTTTAATCAAATCCATGGTCGCCATGGCCAATCCTGCTCCATTAACCATACATCCCACATTTCCGTCCAGTGCTACGTAGTTGAGTCCCACATCACGCGCTTCTACATCGGTAGGGTTTTCTTCGGATAGGTCTCTGAGTTCTTCATATTCCTTGTGTCGGAAAAGGGCATTTTCGTCCAAAGTTACCTTGGCATCAACGGCAATGATCTTGTCATCGGAAGTTTTTAAAACTGGATTGATTTCAAAGAGAGAGGCATCAGCTCCAACATAGGCATCGTACAACGCGGTAATGAATTTTACCATTCCTTTATAGGCCAAACCATTCAAACCCAAATTAAAAGCAACATTTCGGGCTTGAAAGCCTTGAAGCCCGTAAGCAGGGTCAATTTCTTCAGTAAAAATCAACTCAGGTGTTTTTTCAGCTACGGCTTCAATGTCCATTCCTCCTTCAGTAGAATACATAATCATGTTGTTTCCAGTAGATCGGTTGAGCAGAACCGAAACATAAAATTCTTTAGGCTCTGAATCTCCGGGATAGTAAACATCTTCGGCGATTAATACCTTATTGACTTTTTTACCCTCCGGAGGGGTTTGAGGCGTGATCAATTGCATCCCAATTA
>NZAX01000039.1 GCA_002687665.1 Flavobacteriaceae bacterium | reverse complement strand
TTGAGCATTACTTTTATTTTTAGTTGCCTGGATATCCCCCAAAAAATCGCTTCCAGGAGGAAGTTCAATTCCATCGGGGTTATAGTAAAATTCTAGGTCTGAAGATTTTAGTTCACTGTTACCCGCAATTTTCCATTCTTTAGGATGTGGTAAAAGCTTGAAATTACCAATTTCACTATTTGGTTGACAGGATAGGAAAATGATAGCGATTATAAGGTAATAGTTGTTTTTCATTTTTATATCTATTTTAAAAGACTTCACCTGGGGAGGATTTGTAAATTTCAATCTTCGAAGCCAAATAGTCTCCTACTTCAGAAGTTTTATAGGCTTTAGCATCTCCTTTTACCAAGTCTTCGGTTACTATGCCCTCGGAAAGGGATTGATCGACAATCTTACGTATCAAAGCCCCCTCCTTCTGTAAACCAAAAGACATTTCAAACATCATAGCGGCGGAGAGCACCGTTGCCAGGGGATTGGCAATGTCTTTACCGGCAGCTTGAGGGAAAGAGCCGTGAATGGGCTCATATAAGCCGATTTTTGTACCAACAGAGGCTGAAGGCATCAAGCCCATAGAACCAGAGATAACCGAGGCCTCGTCGGTAAGGATGTCTCCAAAAAGGTTTTCAGTGATCAATACGTCATAGCTGTTGGGCCATTGTACCAAACGCATGGCCACAGCATCGACAAATTCATAGGTGACCTCCACTTCGGGATAATCTTTTTCCATGGCTTGAACTGTTTCGCGCCAGAGTCGGGAGCTTTCCAAAACGTTAGCTTTGTCCACACAGCACAATTTTTTGGTGCGGGCCATGGCCAGTTCAAAACCTTTTTTCGCCAATCTTTGGATTTCTTCCCGGGTATAGGTACAGGTGTCAAAGGCGGTGTTGCCCCCGTTTTTACGTCCTCTTTCACCAAAATAGATACCACCGGTAAGCTCTCTTAAAAAAACAAGGTCAGTGCCTTCGATGCGTTCTCTTTTTAAGGGAGATTTATCGATCAGAGAAGGAAAGGTAAAGGTCGGTCGCACATTGGCGAACAAACCGAGTTTTTGCCTCATCTTGAGTAGTCCCTGTTCAGGTCTGACCTTGGCCGAGGGATCATTGTCAAATCTAGGGTGACCAATGGCACCAAACAATACGGCATCGGAACTGACACAAATTTCATGTGTCTTTTCGGGATAGGGTTCTCCAAAAGCATCGATAGCAGCGGCACCAGTGAGTGCCGGCATCCATTGGATGTCGTGTTTGAACTTATTTGCGATGGCATCGCAAACTTTCACGGCTTGGTCTATGACTTCGGGACCGATTCCGTCTCCGGCCAATAAGGCGATTTTTAATTGCATTAGGTAGAGATGATATTTAACATTTTTTCTGTTGCTTTAATGGCTGATACGGTTTGATCGGAATCCAATCCACGGGTAATAAATTCTTTATCACTATTCTTCCATGTTATTAAGGTTTCACACAAAGCATCGGAATTACTCCCAGGGGGTATACGAACGGCATAGTCTGTCAATTCAGGTAGGGCCATTTTTTTCTTTTGGTAAAGTTTTTTCAGCGCATTCATAAAGGCGTCAAATTGTCCGTCACCCGCAGCACTCTCCTCAAATATTTCTCCCTCTATATCTAAGGACACGACTGTGTTGGGTTGAAGTCCTTTGGCATGGGTTAATACATAGGAGTTTACCTTCACCTTTTGCTCTATATCGCTGTTGAGTACATCGGAGATGATGTAAGGGAGATCTTCGGTTGTGACAATTTCTTTTTTGTCACCCAATTCAATGATGCGTTGGGTCACTTTTTTGATTTCCTCATCATTGAGGGTGATCCCCAGCTTCTGTAAGTTTTTTTGAATGTTGGCTTTTCCCGAAGTTTTGCCTAGGGCATATTCTCTTGTTCTTCCAAAGCGTTCAGGAAGAAGGTCGTTAAAATATAGGTTTTTCTTTTTGTCTCCATCAGCATGGATTCCAGCGGTTTGTGTAAAAACATTTTGTCCCACCACGGGTTTGTTGACCGGAATTCTAAAACCAGTAAATGTAGCGACTAGTTTACTCACTTTATGAAGGGATGATTCGTTTATATTAATTTCTATACCAGGAAGAAAATCTTTGAGGGCAGCTACTGTACTAGCCATAGGAGTGTTTCCGGCGCGTTCACCCATACCGTTGACAGTAAGATGGAGCCCTTGACAACCAGCTCTAACAGCTTCCATCGTATTAGCAACACTAAGGTCATAGTCGTTGTGTCCGTGAAAATCAAAATGAATTTGAGGATGATTTTTTACGACTTTAGAAATAAAAGAAAAGGTTTCGAAATAGGTTAATACGCCTAAGGTGTCGGGAAGTAAAACCCTTTTTACGGGTAGTTTAGAAATAAATGACAAATAGTCTTTGACATAGTCCGGTGAATTACGCATACCATTACTCCAATCTTCCAAATAGACATTGGTGTTGATCCCCTCTTTTTTGGCAGCTAGGATGTTTTCCTCGATGGCCTTAAAGTGTTGGTCAGGTTTTTTTTTAAGCTGATGTTTTAGGTGATTGATTGAACCTTTGGTAAGAAGGTTTTGAACTTTAGCACCGGATTGGATCATCCAGTCTATGGAAGTACCTCCGTCCAAAAAGGTCAATATCTCTATCCTATTATATTGACCACTGCTTTGGGCCCATTGGGTAACTTCCCTTACGGAGTTCATTTCACCTTCCGACACACGGGCCGATGCAATTTCAATACGATCTACTTTGAGTTCTTCCAGTAAAAGTTTGGACAAGGCTAGCTTTTCCGCTACTGAGAATGAGACACCGGAGGTTTGTTCCCCGTCCCGCAGGGTGGTATCCATAATCTCAATGGTTCTTTTTTTCATCGCCTTAAATCCAAAATAATCCCCTAAATGGGCGTGTCTTGAGCAAAGTATTTGATGTCCTCTTTGATGTTCAAAAGGTAGTCAATGTCATCGAAACCATTTATCATATTATCCTTTTTGTATGGATTGATGTCAAAAGTTTCAGTGGCAGTGGTACTGTCGATAGTGATTTTTTGCTGAGCTAGATTTACAGTAAAAGTACTTTTGGGATCGGACTCTATGGCAAAAAAAACTTGTTGTAAAAATTCGGGACTGACCTGAACGGGCAGCACACCAATATTGAGACAGTTGTTCCTAAAAATATCTGCAAAAAAACTTGATACCACGCAGCGGAATCCATAATCATAAATAGCCCAGGCCGCATGTTCTCTGGAAGAACCAGAACCAAAATTTTTTCCTCCCACAAGGATTTTACCACTGTAGATAGGGTTGTTAAGAATAAAATCATTTTTGGGTGTATCATCGTTGTTATAACGCCAATCTCTAAAAAGATTGTCACCAAAACCCACTCGTTCAGTAGCTTTTAAGAAACGTGCGGGGATGATTTGGTCTGTATCCACATTTTCGATGGGTAGAGGAACGCCAGTGCTGTTAAGTATTTCAAATTTATCGTATGCCATATTACTTGATTAGGGTTCTTGGGTCAGTTACTTTTCCTGTCACTGCTGCTGCTGCTGCCATGATTGGGCTGGCTAAAAGGGTTCTGGAACCGGGACCTTGTCTTCCCTCAAAATTTCGATTGGAGGTACTCACGGCATATTTACCCTTAGGGATTTTATCATCATTCATTGCCAAACAGGCTGAGCATCCAGGTTCACGAAGTTCAAATCCCGAGGCCTCGAGTATATCTAAAAGACCTTCTTTTTTGATCGCTTTTTCTACTTTATGAGATCCAGGTACCAACCATGCAGTGACATTATTGGCTTTTTTACGTCCTTTAACAATTTCAGTAAAGGCCCTAAAATCTTCAATCCTTCCATTGGTACAGCTGCCGACAAAAACAAAGTCAATCTCTTTACCGATCATACTTTCTCCTTCGTGATAGCCCATATAGTTGAGCGATTTTTGGTAGGTAGCTGCACCGCCCTCCATAGCATTAGCTGTGGGGATTTTTTTGGTGATGCCAATTCCCATTCCGGGATTGGTTCCAAAGGTGATCATGGGTTCTATTTCGTTTCCATCAAAGAAAAATTCTTTGTCAAATTCGGCTCCTTCATCTGTGAAGAGTTCTTGCCAGTATTCCATAGCTTTGTCCCATGCGTCACCTTTGGGAGTAAACTCTCTACCTTTTATGTAATTAAAGGTTTTTTCGTCTGGAGCAATCATTCCACCTCTGGCACCCATTTCTATACTAAGGTTGCAAACAGTCATTCGACCTTCCATGGTCATACTTTTAAATACCTCTCCTGCATATTCTACAAAGTGTCCTGTTGCGCCAGAGGTAGTCAATTTTGAGATGATAAAAAGCGCGACATCCTTTGGAGTAACCCCTTTTTCAAGAGTTCCATTGATGGTGATTCTCATTTTTTTTGGTTTGGGCTGGAGTATACATTGGGTAGATAAAACCATTTCTACCTCAGAAGTACCAATCCCAAATGCAATGGCGCCAAAAGCACCGTGGGTTGATGTATGGGAGTCTCCACAAACTATGGTTGCTCCAGGGACAGTAATCCCGTATTCGGGACCCACAACATGTACAATTCCGTTTTTTTCGTGTCCCAATCCCCAGAACGAAATACCGTGTTCTGAGGCATTTTTTTCTAAGGCATCTAATTGTTTGGCAGAAAGGGAATCCTGCACTGGAAGGTGTTGATTAATGGTCGGTGTATTGTGGTCTGCAGTAGCAAAAGTTCGTTCCGGGTACATCACTTTGATGTTTCGGTTTTTAAGACCTAAAAAAGCAACCGGACTTGTCACCTCATGCACCATATGCCGGTCGATGAATAATACATCAGGACCTTTATCTATTTGCTGAATCACATGTTTGTCCCAAACCTTATCAAAAAGTGTTTTTTTCATTATCCTGTAAAAATAAGGGTTTTTATAATCCGCAAGACTCAATAATTTTAGGAATGTCATCATCAAAGACTTCCTTTTGTTGATCTGCAACTTTTAAAAATTCTGTATAAACTTTATCTAATTGAAGTTTGTCCAATTCAAATCCAATATTTTTTGCACGATAGGCCAGAGCGGCTCGACCACTTCTGGCAGTCAAGACAATGGCAGATTCAGTTACACCAACATCCTTAGGATCCATGATTTCATAAGTTTCACGTTTTTTGATGACACCATCCTGATGGATACCTGAGCTGTGGGCAAAAGCATTAGCTCCTACTACGGCTTTGTTTGGTTGAATAGGCATTCCCATACTTTCGGAAACTAATTGACTAGTGGAATAAAGCAGTTTGGAGTTTATATGGGTATCAAGATTTAAATCGGGGTGTTGGCGCATAATCATAACTACCTCTTCCAAAGAGGTATTACCTGCTCTTTCACCTATACCGTTAATTGTACATTCAATTTGTCGTGCACCATTTAAAACCCCTGCCATGGAGTTGGCGGTTGCCAAACCCAAGTCATTATGACAATGGCAAGATAGAGTAGCTTTATCGATTCCATTTACATTTTCCATGAGGTACTTGATTTTTGCTCCGTATTCATGGGGTAGACAATAACCTGTAGTATCAGGAATATTTAGAACAGTTGCACCTGCTTTAATTACAGCCTCACAAACTCTAGCTAAATATTCGTTATCGGTTCTTCCAGCATCTTCAGCATAGAATTCAACATCTTCAACAAAACTCTTAGCATAGCTGACCGCTGCAACAGCACGCTCTAGGATTGACTCTCTGTCAGAATTAAACTTATATTTAATGTGAGAATCAGAAGTGCCAATTCCTGTATGTATTCTTGATTTTTTTGCTTCTTTGAGTGCATCTGCAGCAACTTCTATATCTTTTTTTACAGCCCGGGTTAATCCGCAAACTCTTGATTTCTTTACAAGTTTCGAAATTTTAACAACGGAGTCAAAATCGCCAGGACTGGAAATGGGGAAACCCGCTTCCAAAACATCTACACCCAACTCGTCTAAACGCTCTGCTATTATTAGCTTGTTTTNAGTATCTAATTTACAGCCAGGAACTTGTTCTCCGTCACGTAAAGTAGTATCAAAAATTTGNACANGTNCNTTGGCCATTAAAAGGATAGATTATTTATANTAACGAATGTAGTACGAATTACAAAATACTTAATAGAAATGATTAATTTTATTACAATATTCTCTACCTTTGTTTTAGATTTAAATAGCTATAATACAACCTTTTAAAGTATTTTTTGTTACAATGATTAATGAGCAAAAAGANAATTTATTTAAGTTGATTAAGTCATTGACAAAATCAGAAAAGCGTCAATTCAAATTGTATGTTGGTAGAATGGGTTCCAACAACAATGCTAAATTTTTGAGTCTTTTCAATTTTTTAGATAAGTTGGACAAGTATAACGAAAAAGCAATCTTAGTCAAGGGAATCGTTACAAAACAACAACTATCAAACCTTAAGGCACATCTNTATAAACAAATATTGATCAGTCTCAGATTGAATCCTATTCATCAGAACATTAGAATTCAAATTCGAGAGCAAATGGATTTTGCTGCGATATTATATCAAAAAGGTTTGTATAAANTGAGTTTAAAAATATTGGATAAAGCNAAGACATTAGCTTTGAAAAANGAAGAAAAATATGCTGCATTCGATATAGTAGAGTTTGANAAACTCATTGAGTCTCAATANATNACGCGCAGTCTTACCAATCGAGCTCAAGAGTTAATCGTTCANGCTGACAANCTCCGTACTCATAANGATCTAACCAGTCAGTTNTCCAATTTATCCCTACTNCTTTACGAGCAATTGATCAAAACCGGATATGCTAAAAGTGATGATGAATTCAGAGAAATTACTAAGTTTTTCTATGAAAAAATGCCTACGCTTGAGTTGGACAAGCTTGGATTTAGAGAAAAATTATGGTATTACAAGGCACATGTTTGGTATAGCTTTTTAGTTCAAGACTTTCTCTCCTGCTATAAATATTCCAGNAAGTGGGTCGATATGTTTAATGAAAATATTGAGATGATCTCCATACATCCTGTTTTTTACCTTAAAGGAAATAATTTTTTAATGGAATCACTTGCTTTAATTAAATATCCACAAAAGTTTAAGGAAACTCTAGACAATATGGTNTTAAGAATTAATTCTGAAGAGTTTCCTAAAAATGATAATCTTGCTGCCCTAAGTTTTTTATACTCTTACAACAATCGATTTAATATGTATTTCCTCCATGGGGAATTCAAGGAGGGTCTAATTGTTATTCCCGAGGTAATTCAGGGTATTGAAGAGTTTAAAAACCAGATTGATCCTCATCATGTGATGATGTTTTATTACAAAATTGCCTGTTTGTACTTTGGTTCAGAGGATTATGAAAAATGTATAATTTACTTAAATAAAATCATTAATAACAAGCATCTAAAGATGCGAGAGGATTTGCTCTGTTTTACAAGGGTTTTGAGTGTTGTGGCTCACTACGAAGCAGGTTTTGATTACCACTTGGAAACACATTTGCGTGAAACTTATAAGTTTTTAATTAAAATGGATGATCTTCATGAAGTACAAAAAGCAATGATACGTTTTGTAAGATCTTTGGGTGAAATTTATCCACATGAATTAAAGGCTGCTTTTGTAAAACTTCATAAGGAATTGAAGCAATACGAAGATGANCCTTATGAACGACGAGCCTTTTTGTACCTAGATGTGTTGTCATGGTTGGAGAGTAAAATAGAAAACCGTCCCGTAAGAGAAATCATTCGCGAAAAAGCCAAAGTCATCAATCGGAAAGAGCGAAGTTCCATTGTGGTTTAGANGGTGGAGGGGCAATGATTTTAATTCTTTCCTTTGTGATCGGGTGATCGATTGATAAGGAACGCGCATGCAAATCAATACTACCATCAGGATTACTTCTTTTAGCTCCATACTTTAAATCCCCTCTAATNGGGAAACCAATCTCAGTCAGTTGACTTCTGATTTGATGATGCCTTCCTGTTTCAAGCCTAATCTCCAAAACAGTGTATTGATCTATATCTCTCAACTTTTTGAAATGTAGTATAGCTTTCTTGGAGTCATTGACTTCTTTTTGATGAGCAAAAGATTTGTTCATTTTGGTATTTCTTTTGAGCCAGTGGATTAGTGTAGCAGCTGAAGGTTTTATTTCTGGCCCTACTATTGCCCAGTAAATTTTGTTAGATATCCTTTCCTTGAACTGCTTGTTCATTCTTCTAAGTGCTTTGGAGGATCTGGCAAAAAGAATTACACCACTAGTAGGTCTATCCAACCGATGAATCACACCCAAGAATACCTTCCCCGGTTTATTGTATTTTTTTTTAATGTAGGCTTTTATTTTTTCTGCTAAAGGTAGNTCTCCAGTGCGATCCCCCTGAACCAAATCACCGGNAACTTTGTTTACCGCTATNAGATGATTGTCTTCGTATAGAATTTTCAGCACGATTAACGAGTGAGGCTAATATTGTTCTTTGTTATTTGGGAAATCTTGTTTTTTGACATCGTTTGCATAACTTTTTATAGCCTTAGTGATTTCATCATCTAGGTTAAGGTATCGGCGTAGGAATCGCGGACTAAATTCTTTGTTCATACCAAGTATATCATTTAACACCAAAACTTGTCCATCCACCTGAGCACCTGCTCCAATACCAATTATGGGAATATTTACCATATGGGCAACTTTTTTAGCTAGTTTTGCAGGAATTTTTTCCAAAACAATACCAAAGCAACCCACTTTTTCAAGCATTTGAGCATCAATGATCAATTGTTCAGCTTCGGAATCTTCCTTTGCTCTGACATTGTAGGTCCCAAATTTGTATATGGACTGAGGAGTTAACCCAAGATGGCCCATTACAGGAATACCGGCCTGAATGATTCGCTCTATTGAATCTTGTATTTGACTACCACCCTCGAGTTTAACAGCATGAGCTCCCGCCTCTTTCATGATTCTGATGGCAGAGCGCAAAGCCTCCTTGGAATCTGCCTGATAAGTTCCAAAAGGGAGATCAACAATAATGAGTGCTCGTTTTACACCTCTGACTACACTTGAAGCATGGTAAATCATCTGATCCAAGGTTATGGGCAGGGTTGTCTCATGGCCTGCAACGACATTTGAAACAGAATCTCCAACCAATATAACATCAATTCCAGCTTTGTCTATAATGCCCGCCATGGTATAATCATAAGCAGTAAGCATAGCAATTTTTTCGCCTTTAGCCTTCATTTCTGTGAGCGTTCGGGTTGTGATTCGGGAATATTTATTTGTTGCTTTTGACATTCTCGTTTGTAAAAGTAGTTTTTTTAGTTTGATGTCGTAAAAATTATTTTTTGCTTTGTTTAAGTATGACAAGGTGTCAGAGTTAGCAATGTGGCACAATGCTTGAATGTAAATTTAGAAATAAATTATATTATGAGTAAAATAATCGGAATCGACTTAGGAACGACCAATTCATGTGTTTCAGTTATGGAAGGAAAGGAGCCCGTCGTCATTCCTAATGCCGAAGGTAAGAGAACCACTCCCTCTGTTATCGCATTTGTCGAGGGTGGTGAAATAAAAGTTGGGGATCCTGCTAAAAGGCAAGCAGTTACCAATCCCACTAAAACTATTGCATCCGTTAAAAGATTTATGGGTAATAAATTCTCTGAATCCTCCAAGGAGGCTAAAACGGTGGCCTACAAAGTAGTAAAAGGTGACAACAATACACCCAGAATAGACATTGATGGTCGTTTATATACTCCCCAAGAACTATCTGCGATGATTTTACAAAAAATGAAAAAAACAGCAGAGGATTACCTTGGACAAGACGTGAACGAGGCAGTTATTACTGTCCCAGCGTATTTTAACGATGCACAGCGTCAAGCTACCAAAGAAGCGGGCGAAATTGCTGGACTTAAAGTTCAGAGGATCATCAACGAGCCCACTGCTGCTGCATTGGCTTTTGGTTTGGATAAGAAAAATACTGGTGACAGTAAGATTGCTGTTTATGATCTTGGAGGTGGTACTTTCGATATCTCTATTCTTGAATTGGGAGATGGTGTTTTTGAAGTATTGTCTACCAACGGAGACACTCATTTGGGAGGTGATGATTTTGATCAGGTATTAATCGATTTTCTTGCGGATGATTTCAAGAAAGCCGAACAAATAGACCTAAGAGAAGATCCAATGGCATTACAAAGGTTGAAAGAGGCCGCTGAAAAAGCCAAAATTGAATTATCATCTTCAGCACAAACAGAAATTAATTTACCATATGTTACTGCAACAGCTTCAGGGCCAAAACATTTGGTTACTAATTTAACACGTGCCAAATTCGAACAACTTTCAGATCAATTGGTGAAAAGATCAATGGCCCCAGTAAAAAAAGCATTGGAAGATGCAGGNGTTTCTANNGGAGACATAGACGAAGTAATATTAGTAGGTGGTTCTACCAGGATTCCCATAATACAACAAGAGGTTGAAAAGTTTTTTGGNAAAAAACCTTCGAAAGGGGTAAACCCTGATGAGGTAGTAGCCATTGGCGCAGCCATCCAGGGCGGGGTATTAACTGGAGATGTAAAAGATGTTTTGCTTCTTGATGTAACACCATTGTCTTTGGGTATTGAGACNATGGGAAGTGTGATGACCAAATTAATTGATTCCAATACTACTATTCCGACCAAAAAATCACAGGTGTTTTCAACTGCAGCTGATAACCAGCCGTCNGTAGAAATTCACGTTTTGCAGGGTGAGCGGTCCATGGCAGCAGANAACAANACCATTGGAAGGTTTCACCTAGACGGGATTCCACCCGCTCCCCGAGGTACCCCACAAATTGAGGTAACTTTCGATATTGATGCAAANGGTATCATAAAAGTAAGTGCCTCTGATAAGGCAACCGGAAAATCACAAGATATTCGTATTGAAGCCTCNTCAGGTTTAACTGAAGAAGAAATCGAAAAGATGAAACAAGAGGCTGAAGCCAATGCTGAAAGTGATAAAAAAGCTAAGGANGAAGTTGATAAGCTNAACANTGCGGATCAAATGATTTTTCAAACTGAAAAGCAATTGAAAGAATTTGGAGACAAGCTTTCTGATGACAAAAAAGCACCTATAGAGGCTGCTCTGGAAGAATTAAAAAAAGCCCACGANTCCAAAGAATCAACTGCTATTGANTCTGCATTGGATAAAATTAATGAGGCCTGGAAAAATGCCTCTGAGGAAATGTATAAGGCTCAAGCAGAGGCGGGTCAAGGTGCGGAAGGATCAACCACACCCCCTAAAACTGGTTCAAAGAAAGAGGCTAAGGGTGGAGATGACGTTCAAGATGTTGATTTTGAAGAAGTTAAGGACTGATTTTAATTTCTGATTCTATAAAAAACCTTCCGTTTAGACGGAAGGTTTTTATTTTTTAATTTGTTGTAATGGATAAAGATAATATACTTCGAATATGCAATGCTTTGGTTAAAGGCAACTTGATGGAAACTCTTGCAATTGAGTTTATGGATGTTGGGACAGATTTTCTCTCAGCTCGAATGCCAGTTTCCCCAAAAGTTCATCAGTTAGACGGCTTGCTTCATGGAGGAGCAACAGTGGCTTTGGCAGAAACTGTCGGTAGTGCTGCTGTATCTGTGTTGAGTCAAGATCCTAACGTCTCAACCCTGGGAATTGAAATCTCAGCAAACCACCTCAAAAGTGTGCGAAGTGGATTCGTTACTGCNACNGCCAGACCCNTAAAAATGGGAAAAACNNTNCAGTTGATGGAGATTANAGTAACNGACGAAGANAATAATTTGATTTCTCATTGTAAATTATCNACTATTTCTCGACCCAAAAAATAAATGAGCAAGCCCGATTTAGAAGAGGTGTTTAACAAGCTTTTATCGGCTGGCCAAGCCTTTGTTTTTTTCAGATTACCAAAAAAGAAGACAGTACATTGCCATTTCCAAGAAGATGCCTCACTGACTCTTACAGATGATTTAAAAATCAAAGGCTTTTTGATGAGTCGTTTTGATTCGCCTCTACCTGCTGCCTATATTTCCAACAAAAATCACTTGAAATTTGAATATGAGCCTCCATCTTTCGAGCCAAAAGATCAAATAGCTTCAATCCATTCAAAAAACAAAACCTCATTTGTTAATATGGTAAATATCACAAAAAAGGCCATTGCGTCTGGACGACTAAAAAAATTGGTCGTTGCCAGTAAAATTACTCTAAATCAAAAGGTAGAAAACTTACAATTTTTCAGCCATTTATTGACGCTCTATCCCAATGCAATGGTATATTTTTGGCATCACCCCAAGGGAGAGACTTGGATCGGTGCCAGCCCTGAACAACTTTTTTCGGTGCAATCCAGTCGTCTCATTACTATGGCACTTGCAGGAACTTTACCTTATAACATTCATGAAGTTTACGAT
>NZAX01000038.1 GCA_002687665.1 Flavobacteriaceae bacterium | reverse complement strand
GATCTCAATTGTATTTCGTCATTTTTATCATTATCAACCGACAATCTTGACTCGTTCGACTCAGACGAGGAGGGTTGATCCAATTCGAGACCCATTCTTTTGTATGCGGGTTGCTTTTCAAACTCATCGATTTTACTCATACTGTGTTTGAAGGTATGATTGAATTTTTTTAAATGCTCCTTTCTTTCCTCATTTTCCTTGGTGGCGGTTTCCTTAATTTTCTTATCAAAGGGAGAGTCATCGTGGGGTGAACTCATCTCATCCTCCATTTCCGAAACGGGAACTTCCTCCAATTTTTCGAATACTTCAAATTCAAAATCAATAGCTTCGGAAAGGGAAGAATCATCTTTAATCTCTCCATCTTCACCATTGGAAAGAGTATGGACTATTTTTTCAGACGAAGCCTCTTGGGCATCAGAAATGGATAAACTAAAATCAAAGGCAAATTGATTTTCTTCGTCAGCTTCTACCTCTTCGGATCCAACCACCTCAAGACCCAATACTTTCTCGTCTAGATCGTTGATGATAAATTCCTCTTCCATTTCAATTTTGGGCTCCTCTTTGGGGAGATCGTATTTTAGTAATTCACAAACTACCTCCATATTTTGAATTTCTGCAGTACTGGGGATCAATTCATTATCAGATTCAACTAACTCCTCCTCGAACTTTTCCTCCTCTATGATTTCGGGTTCAACCTCATTTCCGTCTACGGTCTCTGCAAATACGGGTATGGAAAACAAATCTTCCTCTTCAATATCCTCCTCTTTTTCATCCAATGCAAACACAATGGGTTCCTCTTCGGGAGTAGGGACAAATTCAGACTCAATTTCCTCCCCTTTTTCTTCGGTTACTAACTCTTCTTGCGGAATTTCAAATACATCGGACTTATCTTCACTACCCATGAGGTTGTGTTCCAAAGTCTGATCTTCCTCCAGTGTATGGATGATTTTTTTTGCCTCGGTATTTACGATTTGATGTTGCTGATCGGCTCCAAAACCTGTGGCGATAATGGTCACAGAAACCGAACTTCCTAGTTTTTCATCTTCTCCAATTCCCATGATAATATTGGCATTATTCCCTGCTTCAGTTTGAATAAAATCATTGATTTCTCCAATTTCATCTATGGTAATTTCTTCATTTCCAGAAACAATCAAAAGCAACACATTTTTACAACCGGTAATCTTATTATCATTCAATAATGGAGAGTCCAAGGCATTGATTATGGCGTCATGTGCTCTATTAGTACCACTGGCAGAACCAGACCCCATGATGGCCGTACCGCTGTCTTTAAGGACTGTTTTCGCATCTTTCAAATCTATGTTTTGACGATAGTGGTGAGTAATGACCTCAGCAATTCCTCTAGCTGCTGTCGAAAGCACTTCATCAGCTTTGGAAAAACCTGTTTTAAAACCCAAATTCCCATAAACCTCCCTTAGCTTGTTATTGTTAATTACAATTAGGGCGTCAACGGATCTTTTAATGTTTTCCAAACCTTTTTCGGCCTGTTCCAAACGCAATTTACCCTCAAACTGGAAAGGCATTGTAACAATCCCAACGGTTAGGATATCCATTTCCTTAGCCATCTGCGCTATAATTGGTGCTGCACCCGTACCTGTACCTCCTCCCATTCCTGCAGTAATAAAGACCATTTTGGTTTGGGTGGTCAATAAGGTTTTGAGGTCGTCAAAACTTTCTTCGGCAGCCAAAGCTCCTACCTTTGGGTTAGCCCCAGCTCCCAATCCTTCAGTCAAGGATGCTCCCAACTGAATTTTGATTGGTACCGAACTCTCATTAAGTGCCTGGGCATCAGTATTCGTTATAACAAAATCAACACCATTTATGCCCTGTTGAAACATATAGTTGATGGCATTACTTCCTCCACCACCAACACCAATGACCTTAATGACATTACTTTTGTTTTTAGGTAAGTCAAAACTAAAATCCTTACTCATTTCAGATTCCATTTCAGTGAATTTATGCGTTATCTAAAAATTCTTTAAACTTCTCTACCCAGCGATCCAAAATAGATTTCCTTTTTGAGGACATGGGATTCGATTCAAAAACATCTGTGGTATTCTCCGCTATTGTGTCATCAGTAATTTCACTTTCATCAGATGGGACAGTTTCAAAATCCTTTTTCACTTGTTGCTCCAACGCATTCATCAACAGACCAACAGCAGTAGCCAGTATAGGACTAGTCTCTGATTTTTTGGTATCACCGGCCAAGTGTTCACTTGGGTAACCAATTCGGGTATCCATACCAGTAATGTACTCGACCAATTGTTTTAAATGTTTTAATTGACTTCCTCCACCAGTCAATACAACTCCACCAATCAGCTTTTTCTTTTGATCGTCATGGCCATAATTTTTTATCTCTAAATATACCTGCTCCATGATTTCTACCACACGTGCATTGATGATTTTGGAAAGGGTTTTAAGGGATATCTCCTTGGGCTTACTTCCTCTTAGCCCAGGAATAGAAACGATTTCAGAATCTCTGTTCTCGCCCGGCCAAGCTGAACCAAATTTAACTTTTAAGAGTTCCGCTTGTTTTTCAATGATAGAACAACCCTCTTTAATGTCTTCTGTAATGACGTTTCCCCCATAAGGGATTACTGCCGTGTGGCGAATGATACCGTCTTTAAAAATAGCCAGATCTGTTGTTCCCCCGCCAATATCGATCAGCGCCACTCCGGCCTCTTTTTCCTCCTTACTCAAAACAGCTTCTGAAGAAGCCAACGGTTCAAGGGTAATATTTCCCATGGACAAACCTGCACTTTTGACACATCTACCAATATTTTTTATCGAAGTTACTTGTCCGACAACCACATGGAAATTGGCTTCTAACCTCCCGCCATACATCCCAATGGGTTGCTTAACTTCGGCCTGACCATCTACTTTGTAGTCCTGTGGGAGTACATGAATGATTTCTTCACCCGGTAACATAACCAGTTTATAAACCTGTTGAATAAGCCGTTCTACGTCTTCCTGTGAAATGACCTCTTGGGAATTGGTTCGGGTTATATAATCACTGTGTTGGAGGCTCCTTATGTGTTGTCCAGCGATGCCTACAACTACCTCATCAATTTCCTTACCGGAAACCACTTTTGCTTCCTCTACAGCCTGCTGAATGGATTGAATGGTTTGGGTGATGTTATTAACGACTCCTCTGTGAACTCCAAGGCTTTTGGATTTTCCAATCCCAAGTATTTCAACTTTTCCAAATTCATTTTTCTCGCCCACCATCGCAACAATTTTGGTTGTTCCAATATCTAATCCTACAGAAATATTTGAATGCTTCATAAATGTTGTTTTAAGATCCAACGACTTGATTTTTAAATTTTAGGTTGATCAGGCTATAATTCCTATTCAACAAATTATTATCGTGGTAGGCACAAAAAACTTTCAATTTGGAAAGCTTTTCACCTATCCGACGCATTTGGCCAATTTCGACCTCAAACCCGTAGGACCTCAAACCTATGAAATAGGAATTTGAACGGTAATCGATAGAAGCCAGCTCATTTCGTAAAAATGGATCTTTATCAATAAGGTTAATTAGTGATAAAAGATCTTTCTTTTGTTTATCTTTAAACTTTCCGTGGTATAAGGGAACTTTTGGGGTATGATTATTGGAAAGGGGAAACTGATTCCCCAATCTGTCCATATAAAATTGATCTTGCCCTTGTACCCTAAGAACTGCAATTTTTTCTAGAATATTTACTCCTAAAACTCCTTGATGAAAATGGAAAACCTCAGCTTTGTCTATGTAAGGATTATCTTCTAATAAGGATTCAAGCATACTCAAAACTAAACTATCTTTAGCCTTCCACGGAAGCTCTCCTTTGTTTTGTATTAACAATTTATCAACGAGTGAGTCGTTTAGAAATCTGGCCCCATGGGATTCAAAATTGACTTCTATTTTATCTACCAAACGCTTGCTATTCCTAAAGTGCGCAAAAGCAGACATCAATATCGTTAAGATAAAAATCGTTATCAAAAAGAGGTATTTTTTTATTTGCATCTAAGCTGTTTTTTTTAGTTTTTGAATGTGATTTCCAATATCTCCTGCCCCAATTACCAAAACTAAATCTGCTTCAGAATTGACGATGGTAGAACGAAAAGCTTCTTCAGATATTTTTCTTTTGTTGTTGTGCTTAATCTGCTCCAACAATACATCTGAATTTACCCCGAATATGGGTTGTTCTCTGGCTGGATAAATATCCATCAAAACAATTTCATCAAATCTACTGAGGACATCCACAAACTCCCCCATAAAATCTTTTGTCCGCGAAAAAAGATGAGGTTGAAAAACCACCATATTTGTTTTATCAGGATAAAATTCTGAAATTGTCTTCAACACTGCATCTATCTCCTTAGGGTGATGGGCATAATCGTCTATCACTATTTTATTCTCCAAAGAAAAAACCTCCATTCTACGCTGTATACCTTTAAAAGTTGACAAGGCAGGTAAAACTTTTTTCAAAGGGAACCCCCCTAAATCCAAAATTGCCAATGCACCTATAGCATTAGATAGATTATGCCGGCCCATAGCTCTGAGATAAATATTTTTATGGGTTTGGGTGGGGCTAACAAGATCAAATCGGTATCCTTGTCCCTCAACTCTGATGGCTTCTGCACGATAGTTGGCATGATCCTCCAGAGCGTAGCAACAAGCTTCTATATCTAAATCCTTAGCAACCACCACTTTATGTTTTACAAGTTTAGAAAATTGATTGTATGCTTTCTTAATATTTTTATGATCGCCGTAGATATCTAAATGATCCGCATCCATTGCTGTGATACAGGCATAATCTGGAAATAATTGTAAAAAGGAACGATCATATTCATCGGCCTCTACAATCGAGTATTTCTTCCCTTTTTGTACCAGATTACTTTGATACTCAATCATAATCCCCCCCAAGAATGCGGTAAACTCCAAATTCAAATAGGCAAAATAATGGGTTAAAAAAGAGGCCGTAGTAGTTTTTCCATGAGTACCTGCGATGGCAAAGACTACAGTTTCTTTAGTAATTTCTCCCAACACTACTGCCCTCTTCTTGATTTTGTTTCCTTGTTTAATAAAGAAATTAAGTTGTGGATGATCTAAGGGCACAGCAGGAGTATAAACAATTTGGGTGTCCTCTTGACAAAAATCCTCAGGAATATTATCTGGAGACTGATCATGTAAAACAGATATGCCCAAATCAATCAATTGGGAAGTGATTGGGCTGGGTGTTTTGTCATAGCCCATAACCCTATTTCCAGCATCAAAAAGGTATTTGGCTAGTGCCGACATTCCTATGCCACCAATTCCCAAAAAATAGTATTTCTTTTCTTTTTGATTCATTTATAAAAGTGCTTCAATGAGATCTACAATTTTTGCAGTGGCATTGGGTTGTGCCAATGCCTTTAGGCTTTTTGACATTTCATTTCGTTTTTTGCGGTCTAATAACAGTTTAAAACACTTTGGGAAATTCAGGTCTAAGTCTTTTTCCGTAATCACTAGTGCTGCTCCTTTGTTGGCCAATGCCATCGCATTGTGGTATTGGTGATTCTCAGCAACATTAGGTGATGGCACCAATAGAACTGGGCGGGCGGTACAACAGAGTTCAGATAAGGTCGCAGCACCCGATCTAGAAATGACCATATCTGCCGCTGCATAAAGCTTATCAATTTCTGCCACAAATGACATAATTTTTACCCTTTCGGATTGGTGTTTTTTGTACTGGTCATAATACAATGAACCGCATTGCCAAATCAATTGTAATCCTTGTTTTTCAAAAGTGTCAAGATGTGTTGCAATCAATTGGTTTATCCGTTTTGCCCCCAAGCTTCCCCCCAAAACCACCAAAGTGGGTATGCCCGGAATTTGTTTAAAAAATGCCTTGGCCTTAGTGGGACTCAATTTGCCCTCAGTGATAGATTTGCGGATAGGGTTACCGGTGAGATTCAACTTTTCTTTTGGGAAAAATCTTTCCAAACCTTGATAGGCCACCGCAATGGTTTTTACGGATTTGGACAAAAGTTTGTTGGTAATACCAGGATATGAATTTTGTTCCTGAATCAAAGTCGGTATTTTCAATACTCCGGCAATAAAAAGCAGAGGACCGCTGGCAAAACCTCCAGTACCTACAACTACATCAGGTTTGAATTTCAAAAGAATGGAAATGGATTTCAGCAAGCTCAAAACCAGTTTTACAGGAAAGATTAAGTTTCTAATTGATAAAGACCTTTGAACACCATCAATCCAAAGACCGATAATTCTATATCCCGACTTTGGAACCTTATCCATTTCAATTCTACCCAATGCTCCAACAAATAAAATTTCTGCCTTGTTGTAGCGCGATTGGAATTCGTCTGCAATGGCGAGTGCAGGGTACAAGTGACCACCTGTTCCTCCTCCCGAAATGATGACTTTATAGGGTTTCACTTATAATGATTAAAGGATTTTCGTTTTTATCTTCAGAATCCTGTGGGGTATTGGATTCAATTTTTTGTCCAGCACTTACGCTAAGGATCATTCCAAATGCAATACATGTCATCCAAGCAGCAGTACCTCCACTACTGATCAACGGAAGTGTTTGTCCCGTTACGGGAAATACTTGCAATGCCACCGCCATGTTTACAAAGGCTTGTATTATGATGGGCAGTCCCAATCCCAAAACCAACAGTTTTCCATAAACTGTATCGGATTTATGTGCAATGACAACAATTCTGAACAGCACTACCAGATACAATAAAATCAAAGCAGTCCCTCCTACCAATCCAAATTCTTCTACTATTATGGCATAGATAAAATCAGACGAACTCTGAGGCAAAAAGTTTTTCATCACACTTTTTCCCGCTCCTAATCCCAAAAGACCACCAGTAGCTATAGCAGTTTTGGCCCTTTCAATTTGGTAATTTCCGCCATTGTCAACGCCACTGTTAAAGTTTTCTATCCTACTGATCCAAGTATCAATTCTGTTGGGAACCCAATCCGGATAGGCCTTAGCAATCANTATAAACAACATAGCCATAAAAAGGCCCATGCCAAACATTCCCATAAGGTNATTGATGGGATACCCTCCCAAAAAAACTAAGATAAGGACCATAAAAAANAACAAAANAGAAGTCGATAAATTGGCGGGCAAAATCAGTAATATCACAATAAAAACAGGCAGCCAAAGCTTTAGAATAGAGGATTTTAATCGATAAAGCTCAGGGTTATCCTTGGACATCAAATGAGCCACATAAGCCAGAAGTACAATGGAAGCTAGTGTAGAGGTCTGAAAACTTAATCCAACGATCGGTATACTAATCCATCTATTGGCATTTGCACCAGCAATGAGATTTCCCTGAGTGGCGGTATAAATCAGTAACAAGATGATTAATGGTAGCGCCAGTATGGAAATACCTTTAAAATACTGGTAAGGAATCTTGTGAAGGCTATACATTAAGGCAAAACCAAAAAGCAGTACGATAAAATGCTTTAACAAATGACTCCAAGGTGTTCCCTGACCAACAACATAGGTCAAATTAGAACTGGCACTGAAAACTGGAAGAAATGAAAAAACAGAAAGTAAAGCGATAGCTACCCAAAGTACCCTATCTCCAAGTATGATGTTCTTTGTTTTGTTCATTTTGCTTTTCTACAATTCTCTTACTGCTTTTTTAAATTGATTTCCTCGATCCTCATAATTTTCGAACAGGTCATAACTAGCACACGCAGGCGAAAGCAAAACATTGTCATTTTTATCAGCAATTTTTTTAGCAACCAAGACAGCTTCTTTCATAGATTGGGTCTCTACCATGATGTCGGTGATGGGCTCGAAAGCATTGATGATTTTTTGATTGTCAACTCCCAAGCAAATAATTGCCTTTACTTTTTCTCTAACCAATGGATAAAGGATTTGATAATCATTGCCTTTGTCAACACCACCAACAATCCACACAGTTGGTGCAGTCATGCTTTCCAAAGCGAAATAGACAGCGTTAACATTGGTCGCTTTTGAGTCGTTGATGTAGTGGATGTTTTGAATCTTTAAGACTGGTTCCAATCGGTGAGGTGCTCCTTTGAAATTTAGTAAACTCTCCCGAATGGTCTCCTTACTTACATCCAACAAATGGGCAACCGTTGAGGCAGCCATTGCATTCAAAAGATTGTGTCTTCCTTTTAGAGGAAATTCCATAGTATTAATCATAGTCTTGATTTTTTGAGTTTCAATTACGATACTATTGTTTTCTATATAGGTGGTATTAATATTTTTTTTTAAGCTTCCAAATTCGTGAAGTGTGGCTTTGGTGTTGATGTTTTGAACGGCCCTACACAATTCAGGATCTTCTCCATTAAAGAGTAAAAAATCTCGCAGATTTTGATTTTCATTGATTCTCATTTTTGATTTTAAATAGGCTGAAAAATCGCCATCATACCGATCCAAATGATCTGATGTAATGTTGGTAATAACTCCTATATGCGATGCAAAATTGACAATATCATCAAGTTGAAAACTGCTGATTTCCAAAACGTAAAATTGATATTCATTTTCAGCCACCTCTTTGGCGAAGCTTTTGCCAATGTTTCCCGCCAGTGCCACATCATATCCAGCATCATTTAAAATCTTATAAGTCATCATTGCAGTCGTAGTTTTACCGTTACTGCCGGTAATACCAATAAGAGTTGCATTGGTGTATTTTGAAGCAAATTCTATCTCCGAAATCACAGGAATATTAAACGATTTAAGCGATTGTAATATTGGACTCTTGGCAGGAATCCCGGGACTTTTCATTATGTATTGGGCATCCTGCATTTTGGAAAGAGTGTGTGTCTCTTCCTCCCATTCAATTCCCATACCGTCTAAAGTATTTCTAGCAGATTTTGGAATGGTTCCCTGATCGGAAACAAAAACCTCCCAACCTTGTTTTTTAGCCAGTAGGGCTGTTCCACATCCACTTTCTCCCGCACCCAAAATGACTATCTTATCAAGCATTATCTAATTTTTAGAGTTACAATGGACAATACAGCCAACAAGATTCCTA
Source organism: Flavobacteriaceae bacterium (assembly GCA_002687665.1). Lineage (GTDB taxonomy): Bacteria > Bacteroidota > Bacteroidia > Flavobacteriales > Flavobacteriaceae > UBA8316. The sequence goes on along the minus strand of NZAX01000038.1, from coordinate 11,864 downwards.
TAATCCAAAATCGAGCAACGATCTTACTCTCATGTAGCCCTAGTTTTTGGTAATGATGGTGCAATGGAGCCATTTTTAAAATCCTTTTACCCCCTCCAGTTTGTTTACGGGTGTACTTGAAGTAGCCCACTTGTACTATTACAGAAAGGTTTTCAACTAGAAAAATGCCACAAAGCAGAGGAATCAAAAGCTCTTTTCTTACAATCAAGGCAATTACGGCAATTACTCCTCCTATGGTAAGGCTTCCAGTATCTCCCATAAATACAGTGGCTGGATAGGCATTAAACCACAGAAATCCAATTAACGCTCCTGAGAATGCTGCAACAAAAATCACCACCTCTCCCACATTGGGAATGTACATGATATTGAGGTAGTCCGAAAAAATCAAGTTTCCAGATACCCAAGCAAATATTCCCAATGCCAATACCATTATTGCAGAGGAACCCGCTGCTAAACCATCGATCCCGTCAGTTAAATTGGCTCCGTTAGATACAGCAACTATTATGAATACAACAATTGGAATGAAAATTATCCAAGTGTATTTTTTGAGATCAGGAGAAATCCAGCTCAATAAACTTGAATAGTCAAACGCATTATCTTTAAATAGGGGAATAGTGGTAAGGGTAGATTTTTTTTCAGGGGTAAAAATATCATTAATACTGGTTGTTTTTGCCAAATCTTGTTTTCTAATTTCCTCTTTTACGGTAACACCCGGATGAAAATATAAAACCGATCCTACTACTATTCCTAAAAGCAATTGCCCAGCAACTTTAAATTTTCCCTTTAGGCCACCTTTATCTTTCTTAAAAATCTTGATGTAATCATCGATCAAACCAATAGCCCCCATTGAAAGTGTGCTGATAATGAGAAGTTGGATGTAAACGTTATCTAATTGAGCCAGAAGAAAAACAGGTATTAATGTAGCCAAGATGATTATAATTCCCCCCATAGTGGGAGTTCCTGCTTTTTCATTTTGTCCATCTAATCCCAAATCTCTAACAGATTCTCCAACCTGCTTGGCTTTTAGAAATCGAATAATGATCCTACCGTAAATCAATGTAAATGCAGAGGAAAGGATGACGGCTACAGAAGCCCTGAAAGACAGAAATTGGAAAAGGGTCGCTCCAGGAAATTGAAACTTTTGTTCTAAAAATTCGAATAAATAATACATCATGGGCTATGGAATTTTAGAAAATATTTCTTGAGCAATTTTATAATCGTCAAAAGGGAACTTTTCGCCTTTTACCTCCTGGTAGTTTTCATGTCCTTTTCCAGCTATGAGTACAACATCTCCAGGTTTTGACAATTGGTAAGCCACTTTTATGGCATCTTTTCGATGAGTTATACTCATCGTTTTCTTAAAATACACAGGATCAACTCCCTCACTCATTTGTTCGATAATGCTTTCCGGATCTTCATCACGTGGGTTGTCAGATGTAAAAAGGACTTTAGTGCTAAATTCAGCCGCAATAGCTCCCATCAATGGTCTTTTTTCTTGATCTCTATTACCTCCACAACCCACCACCGTGATTAAATTTTCATTTTGTGTTCTGATTTTGTTGATGCTTGTCAATACATTTCTAAGTGCATCGGGCGTATGGGCATAGTCTACAACAACCATAATTTTGTTTGGTGATTCAAAAGTTTGGAATCTTCCAGGAACATTCTTCAGTTGGCTTATAGATTTTAAACTATTCCATTCGTCATGTCCGAGCAGTTGAGTGGTTGCGTATACTGCGAGAATATTGTAGGCATTAAATTCACCTAACATTTGCGTCCAAATCTCGTTTTGATTAATTTTTAGCAGCATACCTTTAAATTGGCTCTCCAAAACCTGAGCCGAATAGTCAGCATAACGATGCAAGGCATAGGTATAGATTTTAGCTTTACAATTCTGCACCATCACTTTGGCATTTTTATCGTCAGAGTTTACTAGTGCAAAAGCAGTATTGGTAAGCCTGTCAAAAAGCACTTTTTTGGAATCCCTATAGGCCTTAAAGGTGCTGTGATAATCCAAATGATCATGAGTGAGATTGGAAAAAATAGCGCCCTGAAATTGCAGCCCTGTTACTCTTTTTTGGTCAATCCCATGAGAAGAAACTTCCATAAAACAGTATTCAACCCCCTGTTCAACCATATCGCTGAGATGTCTATTTATTGTAAGTGGATCTGGGGTGGTATGAGTTGCCTTAAATTCATGTTCACTGTATTGGATCGCTACCGTAGATATAAGTCCTGCATTTAATTTTTTGTTTTTATAGAGATCAAATAACAATTTGGCAATAGATGTTTTTCCGTTGGTACCGGTAATTCCGATTAGCTGTAATTGTGAGGAGGGATTGTCATAAAAATTGGCAGCTAGCCAGGCCAGAGCCTCTCTGGCATCATCAACCTTAATAAATACCACCCCTTCTGCTAAAGTTTTGGGAAGGACCTCACAGATTATTGATTTGGCCCCTGAGTCTATTGATTGATCAATGAAATTATGTCCATCTACTTTGGCACCCTTAATAGCAACATACATGTTACCGGGTTTAATATTCCTTGAGTCAATAGAGATAAGATTGACATCTACATCTGTGGAACCTGAAATTCCCTCGATGGCCACTTTGTATAATATTTCTTTTAACTTTCTCAAGAGAGCTTTTTTAAAATAACTTTGTTAAAAAAAACAGACCTTAAGGCCGATACTAATTTTTTATAACTAACCTTTTCAGAAATATCACCTTGAAATGAAGCAATTGATAAATTTCCATTTTCTGTTTTTATTATTTTCCCATTGCCCAAAACAGAAGTTGTCCCGGTTGGCAGATTTTTATCTAATAATTTTACTATACCTCTTAGATCAAATGATATGATCTTTAAATCGCATTTAGATAATTTATAGGGGTCACAAAACTCAAAAAAAACAATATTTTTTTCAAGACTCATATAAATTTTAAAGTCCCGATTTGATAATGATTTGATTGTTTCAGATCTTTCTTGAGAATGTGAGATATTAATCAAAAGAAGTAGGAGGATTACTAAAATTCTTTTCATAGCTCTAAGGTGATTTTTTGATTGATTTTAAAACTTGCTCCTGCCCCAGGAGACTGTTTTCTGACTTTGCCTTTACCTTTGATCTCCACTTTCAGCCCCATAGGCTCTATAATTGATAAAGCTTCCATTAGAGTCATTCCTTTTAAATCGGGAATGATTCCCTTTGTTGTTATAATATTATTTTTCTTTGAGGACAATTGATGGATTTGTTCTAATTGAATATGAATTGTTTTGGGCAAGTCATTGTGAATTTTTTTAGCTATTTTCTTAAAAACCGGTGCTGCCACAGTGGAACCGTAGTAACCCAATTTTTTATCGGGTTTATGAATCACTACTATACATGAATATTTGGGTTCTTCAGCCGGAAAATACCCTACGAAAGTAGCCACATATTGCACCTCTGAATCTTTCTTATTATAATCTACTTGACAGGTACCTGTTTTACCAGCAAGACTAAGTTCTTTGTCTTTGATGTTGTGGGCAGTTCCCCATTTTTTATCCACCACATTGAACATCATTTTCTTTACTTTATCAACAGTAGACTTAGAACAGATAGAGGGATTCAATACGATCTTACCAAAAGTTTGATCTGGGCTTTGGCCAAAAGATTCGATTTTTTCAATAAATCTTGGCTTTACCATCTCTCCATTATTGGCAATGGCATTATAAAAAGTAAGAGTTTGGAGGGGGGTAAGTGAGACACCATAGCCATATGCCATCCAAGGTAAATCCAGTTGGTCCCACTCCTGTTTATCATCGGGATGCGGAATTTTAGGCTTTCCTTCCCCATAAATGGGTAAACCTAAAGGCTTATTGATTCCCATATTATACAATCGATTGACAAACTTTTTAGGGTTTTTACTATAATTGTCATGGATAATTTTGACCATACCGGTATTGGAGGACACCTCAAAAACTTTTGCAGCAGTGATGTTTCCATACCCTCCTTTTTTGGAATCTCGAACTTTGTACTTTCTAAAAAAGGTAAGTTCACCGGTGCCTGTAGAGATTATTGTATTTTCATCTACCACTTTATCCTCCAGGGCAGCAACCATGGCCATAAGCTTAAAGGTGGAACCTGGCTCATGAGCCTCGCCTACTGCATAATTGAGTTTTTCAAAGTAGGTGTCTACTTTTGTTTTACCCAAATTGGCAATTGCTTTAATCTTCCCGGTTTGAGTTTCCATTACAACCACTGTACCGTGGTCTGCTTTGAACTTTTCCATTTGCTCCAAAAGGGCACTGTGTGCAATGTCTTGAATGTTGATGTTCATAGTAGTATGAACATTGTATCCCTCCGTAGGCTCTTTTTCATTGACATCATTGATGGGTTTCCATTGTCCCCCGGCTATTTTCTGCTTCAGCCGTTGACCGGCTTCCCCTTCAAGGTATTGACTGAAAGCACCCTCCAATCCAACTCGTTTAAAACTACCTTTTTGTTCCGCTATGATCCTACCCACAGTCCTCTCGGCCATTTTTCCTAATGGGTGTTCTCTCATCATTTTATGTTCTATGATCAAACCGCCCGAATATGAGGGACGTTCAAAAAGAGGGAGTTGTTTGATTTCTTTCTGCTCTGAATATGTTAGACCCCTCGCAATAAGTAAATACCTATTTTGATCCCTTACGGCTTTGTCAAGTTTTCTTGAAATGGATTTTTTTTGAACGTTTAATATCTCAGATAAACCATCAACCAACCCCTCTTTATGATTTAGATACATTGCTTTCGAAGGAACAGCGGCATCCCACCTCACCTCGTAACGTGCCATTGATGTTGCCAAAATACTTCCGTCATCAGAAAAAATATTCCCCCTACTGGGCTGAAGAATGTCTTTCTTAAGGTTTCTTTTTAATGCTATTTCGCGATATTTATCGCCTTCAGAAAACTGAATGTGAAACAGCTTGGCAATCAGCAAAAAAGAAAACAGAATCAAACTAAAAGCAACCAAATAACTTCGATTCATTATATTTTTCTTTTTACTTTCCATTGTTAATCTTATTTTACAATGATTTTAATTGGTGGGGATTTTGCAGGGCCAATGCCTAAAGGACCCAACTCTTTAATGATTTTAGTTTCCATTTTCAGATTCATCAAGGCAGTACGTTGTTCGACAAATTGGCTTTTTAACATTTTCAAATCATCACTCAATTGGGCGATGTGAAAAATTTTCCTGTCAGCAGCGTGACCGCTAGCAATCATGATAAGCGATAAGACTGATAAAAAAAGAATCAAGCGCCAATTCTTAAAGTCATTATCATTGACCAAAAAATCCATTTTCAATATTGATAACAATTTTTTCATATTCTCTCTGCAATTCTAAGTTTACCACTTCTGGACCTATTGTTATCCATAATTTCTTCATTAGAAGGAATCTGCAAATTCCCCACCTTTATAAAAGGAAGGTTTCTGTTACCATAGAGATCTGATTCTGCTTTACCTGTAAAATTGCCCTCTCTTATAAACACTTTCACCAATCGATCTTCCAGAGAATGATATGAGATACATGCTAATCTTCCTCCTAAATTCAATAGCTCAATAGATTGCTCCAAAAATGATTTGATGACATCTAACTCTTCATTGACTTCAATTCTGACAGCTTGAAATACTTGTGCAATAAGTTTATTAAAAATATGCTTGGGCAACTTTGGAGTCAATAAATTGACCAATCCATGAGTGGTTTCTATGGGGGTTTTTGATCTTTCTTTGACAATATGATTAGCCAATTTTTTTGCATTGCGTAACTCGCCATAATTCTTAAAAATTTGATAGAGCTCCTCTTCACTGTATTCATTAATTACCTCACGGGCAGTTAATCTACTTTCAGTATTCATCCTCATGTCCAATGGTCCTTTCAATCTAGTGGAAAAACCTCTTGATCCTTTTTCAAATTGGTAAGAAGAGACTCCAAAATCAGCCAGGATACCATCGACATTAGTGATGCCGTAAAATTTCAAATGCCTTTTGATTTGGGAAAAGTTCCCATCAATCAAATGGAATCTATCATCTGAGATGAAATTTTCTTGAGCCGCTTTATCCTGATCGAATGCGAATAGTTTTCCTCTGCTGGAAAGATTTTGAAGGATAGCTCTAGAATGACCACCACCACCAAATGTAACATCGACATAAACCCCATCGGGATCAATTTTCAATCCCTTAATAGCCTCTTCAAGCATGACAGGTTTATGATAAATTATCTTCATTTTGATCTCCCATTACTTCCTCTGCTAAAGCAGCAAAATCTGTGGTTGCCTCGTCTATGGCTTTTTCGTACAGGCCTTTATCCCAAATCTCCAAGATGTTCACTACAGACGAAACAACTACTTCCTTGGAAATTTTGGCGTGGTTTGTTAAATCTTTCGGAATCAACAACCTTCCAGTTGTATCTATCTCCAACAATTTAACCCCAGCAGTAAATCGCCTGATAAAGTCATTGTTTTTCTTATTAAAGCGATTGAGCTTATTAACTTTTTCCATCAATCCCTGCCATTGATCCAGGGGATACAGTTCTAAACAGGTGTTGAAAACCGCCCTTTTTATAACAAAACTTTTATTGAGATGATTTGAAAGTTGTTTTTTCAAAGCAGCAGGGAGCATTATACGCCCCTTTGTGTCAGCCTTACATTCATATGAACCAATAAAATGCTGCATAACTTTTTAAGTTCAATTAATTTCAAATATAAAGTAATTTTACCACTTTTTACCACTTTCTACCACATTGTTAATAAATTTTTCCATTTTACTCCAACCAAGAAAACCAGATGAAAAAAAAATTAAATTCAAATCATACAAGTGAATTGTATATCTTTGAAATTATTTACAAAAGATGCTTGAGAAACAGATTATTACTGAGGCTGAATACCGCTATATTGAATTGGGTGAAGGTAGCCCAGTCGTTATATTGCATGGTTTAATGGGAGGACTAAGTAATTTCGAGGGTGTCATTAACTTTTTTCCTAATAAAGGATACAAAATTTTGGTTCCAGAATTACCAGTCTATGAACTGCCATTGATCAACTCTTCAGTCAAGTATTTAGCTGAATTTTTGCATGACTTTTTGAACTTTAAAAAACTAAAAGATGTAATACTTTTAGGTAATTCTTTAGGAGGTCATGTCGCATTATTATACGCCAAGNGTCATCCCGATATTGTTAAAGGACTTATTATAACTGGAAGTTCGGGATTATATGAGAANGCAATGGGAGACGGCTATCCTAAACGNGGGGATTATGATTATATAAAAGCTAAAAGTGANGAGGTCTTTTACGATCCCAAAGTTGCTACCAAAAAAATTGTTGATGAAGTATTTGAGTCTGTTAACGATCGTAACAAGCTAATTAGAACATTGGCCATTGCCAAGAGCGCTATTAGACACAATATGGCCAAGGATCTACCCAATATGAAAACCAGAACTGCAATTATTTGGGGTGCCCAAGATGGTGTTACACCACCCAATGTTGCAGAAGAATTTAACTCGCTACTTCCCAATTCAGATCTCTACTGGATTGACAAATGCGGTCACGCCCCGATGATGGAACATCCAGAGCGTTTCAACGAAATTATGTACTCCTGGATGGAGCGTTACAATCTTTAAATTTCTCCTATGAAGGTTGCCCATGCTAAGTTTGTGGTGAGCAACACAAAAGTAGACCAGTGCCCAAAGTCTAAAATACCAGAGTATGCCTTTATAGGCAGGTCTAATGTTGGAAAATCTTCATTGATCAATATGTTGTGCAACCAGAAAAAACTTGCCAAAACTTCCTCAAAACCTGGTAAAACACAATTGATCAATCATTTTCTGATCAACAAAAAGTGGCATTTGGTTGACCTGCCAGGTTATGGCTATGCTAGGGCCTCCAAAACAGAAAAAAAAACATTCCAAAAGTTTATTGTAGATTATTTCATTAAAAGAAAGGAATTGGTATCGGCTTTTTTGCTAATTGATATTCGCCATAAACCCCAACCAATTGATTTGGATTTTTTACGATGGTTGGGAGAAAATCTTATTCCATTTTCCATCATTTTTACTAAAGCCGATAAAATCAAAGAAAAAGAGATCGAAATTAAAGTGTCAGAATATCTAGACGCCCTTATGAAAGATTGGGACCCCCTTCCTAAATATTTTATCACCTCCTCTGAAAAAAGGTTGGGTAGTGAACCGCTTTTAAACTATATTCAGGAAATCAATCAAAGTATTGAAAAGCTTTAATCGTCTTTTTTAAGTTTGTTTTTTTCTGCAAAAAAATCACAAAAATCCTTCATGGTACCAGCCATCTTTTCGTCTTGAGTGGCACGAAAATATGTATCACTCATTGTAAGTAATGTTTGATGAAAAAACATTTTCATTTGATCGACTGGCATCTCCTTGATCCATAAATCTATCCTAAGAGTCTCTTGATTTTTTCCATCCCAAAGAGCCAAAAGCATGGCTTGAGTCACCTCTTTATCTACCCCTCCGTCTGGGGCTGACCATAAAATTTTCTCAGGAATATTATTTTCATCTACAGTTACTTCTATACTTATTGGGCTTGTTTTCTTAGCCATTTTCTTTTTGGTTTGTAGTTTGATTTTAGGAAAAGGGTTTGAGCGGGAAGATTCAGCAGGTCACTTATCTTAGTATCTGGATAACGATCCATATAAGATCTAATGATTTGCCAACCCATCCATACTCCTACCCTTCCAGGTGATTGGTTATCAATTTCCAAATAAAACTTTGAAAAAGGAGCTGGATCAATAAATCTTTGGATCAAAGATGGGTCTGTTTTGTACAATAATTGTTTTTGTATAAAATATTGCCACATATATACCTCATTCTCGATAACCCACTGGATTTGTTCATTGGTATAAACCATTTTTTGTGCATCCGTAGATCTAGGTAAAACCAATTCTTTGAAATAAATCTGTTTTCCATGGTAAATCATTTGAGACAATAGAGACCTGTCCTTATTAGGAGGTATTTTATTGACCACATATTTACTGGCCACATGCGATGTCAGATACTCAATGTCCATTTCTTGACGAACGTATTCAGGTATGCCCTCGTATAAATAGTGGTCTGACCCCAAATAGGTATCCAAAGAAATCAATAGAAGAGAATCGGTGTAAATGGTTTTACTTTGATAATCAACATTGTTTATAAGTCCAATGACCCTAGGGGTATTGGTTCCGGGAAAATAATATTTACAATATTTAAACAAATACTCCAAATTGTCCTCAAGTGGAACCATTGAATTGAATTTCTCATCTACATTTTTCAACAACAAAAGTTGTAAACTATCTTTTTGCCTTTTGATCCAAACACTGTCGTTAAACTTATCTGGAAAAAGAAAAGGGTAAGTGGTTTTCAGTTCCGGAATATCCTCTGGTTTTGCCAAATGAAACTTCTTGTCAAAACGATCGATGGTCAACTCCACGGGGATCGAAAGAATCTCATGTTCCCTTGAATTAGTATCGTTGCAACTTATGAGCAACAAAAAAAAGATTAATAAAATAAATTTTCGGTTAATTTGATAAATAATCAATCTCATTTAATTGGATTTATTTTTATTCCAATGTAACTTCGAAATACAAATTTAAGTGGTCTTTATCTAATATAATGAAAACACCTGAAAAAGTAATCAGCCACATTGTGGATTGGTTAAATGATTATCTAAAAAACTCTAAAATGAACGGTTTTGTTGTGGGTGTTTCCGGGGGGATTGACTCCGCGGTTACGTCTACACTTTGCAGTCTTACAAATGCACCTGTTTTGTGTCTTGAAATGGGAATTCATCAAGAACTTCACCAAGTCTCAAGGGCGAAAAATCACATTGATTGGTTGGAAAAAAATTTTGACAATGTAAGCCACTATAGCATCTCTTTAACTGGAGTATTTGACGAATTTGTAAGTGAATTACCTAAAACCGAAATGAGAGAAGAACAATTACTAAGTTTGGCGAACACTAGAGCTCGATTGAGAATGACTACATTATATTATTTTGCGGCATTCCACCGTTTTTTAGTAGCAGGAACTGGAAATAAAGTGGAGGACTTCGGCGTTGGTTTCTATACCAAATATGGAGACGGAGGGGTCGATCTGAGCCCCATTGCCGATTTGTTAAAATCTCAGGTTTATGAATTGGCCAAATACCTCGAAGTGATTGATGAGATACAAAATGCTATTCCTACTGACGGTTTGTGGAGTGACAACCGAACCGATGAAGAACAAATAGGAGCCAGTTACAATGAACTAGAATGGGCGATGGAAGAGCTTGAGCAAAATCCCTCTCTTGAAGGATTAGACGAAAGCCAAAGAGACATTATAAAAATTTACAAAAGTTTCAACCATCAAAATCAACATAAAATGAACCCCATACCAGTATGTGAAATACCACCATCTCTTTTGATCTAGCTGTTCGAAAAAATAATTAGTTAAAATAATTTGGTTTAAATAACCCGATGAAGTCTATTGGATATGATATTTTTCAGACTCTGATACATTTGGATTTCCTTAAGGAGATCTTTGTTATACTGTTGGTCATTTGTTCCCTTTTGAAGTTCGGTGATCTTTTGATCAATTAGGTATCTTCTCATGGAAAGAATTGTTTCACTTACAAGTCTTACTACCTCGCTTCCCTTAACTTTGACAAAAACATTTCTCTTTTCCCAGTCGTGTAATTGATGTTGTTCTTCTTTCATGACAAGGTCAGTAATGATTTCATTTTGGATCAAGTCGTCTGTTTGCATAATCTTTTCAAGGTTTAAATCTCCTTGATTACTTTGGTAAAATTCAATGAGTTTGTAGAAAATCTTTTTGAAAGTTTCATGACTAAGCTCAATTTCGTCTTGTTGAAGATCCAAAAAAATCTTTTCATATACTTTCGCAGATATCTTTTGAGTCTCCTCTATCAATTCCCCATCATCGTTGGTAATTGAAATTGGTTCCTCGAAATTAAACTCTTGATTCCCATAGGTCAATAAAATTGAAATGATCTGTCTTTCTAACACAAATATGCGATCAACTTTAGCTTCTGAATCAGCTGTTTTCTTGATCAAAGCAACAGGTTCGCTAGGAATAAATTTCTTTGTTGATTTTTGATTGTTTTTATGGTTGATTTGAGCCAAAGCTCTAAAAAGTGCATCTTCTGAAATCTGCATTATTTCGGCACAACTCTGAATATATATCTCTTGCTTGATCGCATCAGGAATTTTATGAATACTCTCAACAATCTCACGGATGGTTTCGGCTTTGCTAATAGGGTTATTTTTTCCTACATCAGTTAGTAATGATGCTTTGTATTGGATAAAATCTTTGGAATGTTTTTCCAAAAAAATATTGATTTCTTTTAAGGAACGCGATTGGGCAAAACTGTCGGGGTCTTCTCCCTTGGGAAAAGTACAAACTCTTACATTCATCCCTTGTTCCAAAATCAAATCAATCCCCCTCAGTGAAGCTCTAAGCCCGGCAGCATCAGAATCATATAGAACAACAATATTAGAAGTCAAACGATTGATCATTCTAATTTGATCAACCGACAATGCGGTTCCCGAAGAAGAGACCACATTAGTTATCCCGGATTGATGCATTTGAATGACGTCAGTGTATCCTTCAACCAAAAAACAAAGATCCTTTTTGGCAATGCTCTGCTTAGATTCAAAAATTCCATACAAGGCCTTACTTTTATTATAAATATCACTTTCAGGAGAATTGAGATACTTTGCAGTTTTGCTATTTTGGGATAAGATCCTCCCACCAAAACCTTGAACTCTTCCAGACATACTTCGGATCGGAAAAATAACCCTTCCTCTGAAACGATCAACCTTACGATCTTCATTAACGATAACTAAG
>NZAX01000037.1 GCA_002687665.1 Flavobacteriaceae bacterium | reverse complement strand
TCGGATATAGAGCATCCAAAACCTAAACGCCTTGCAACCAAATTGATTTGCTTTGCGTTCCAGGGATTATATTTAGTAGGCGAAAAAGGCTTCAATTAAATTGTATAATATTATACTGATACTTTTTAAGTTTAAAGAAATTCATTTATCAATCAAATAAAATCATCTACATTTTTATACGCATCAATTACAGCAATTTCACCCGCTTTATCAGGTCTTGAATTCCCATGTTCCATTCCTAAAACACCATTAAAACCTCTGGAATGTATGTATTTAAAAATATTCTTGTAATTGATCTCACCAGTTGTGGGCTCCTTTCTTCCTGGATTGTCGCCAATTTGGAAATAAGCAATTTCATCCCAGCATTTTTCAATGTTTGGAATCAAGTTACCCTCTTGGATTTGTTGATGATAAATGTCAAATAATATTTTACATGAGGGAGAATTGACTGCCTTACAGATTTGAAAAGCCTGTGGACTTTCCTTTAAATACAGGCCAGCATGGTTTCTATACCAGTTCAGGGGCTCCAAAACCATGATTATACCGTGAGGCTCCAAAATAGCGGAAGCTTGTTTTAAACTTTCAATAACATTGGCTGTTTGGTAATCCTCCACTAGTTTCAAATCTATAGTTCCAGGAACAACGGTAACCCACTTAGCGTTGACTCTTTTGGCAACTGGAATAGAAGCTTCGATCTGCCTTAAAAACTCCTTGCGGTCATCAGCTTTACCACTAGCTAACGTGGGATTTCTAAAGTCTTTGTATGCCACAAAAACCCCCATGGTCAAATTTCTTTTCTGCATGGTCGCTGCCATTTTATCCTGAACTGCGATAGTTCTTGTATTCATACCATTGTCTTCAAATGCTGTAAATCCTTGATCGGCCATGAAGTTAAGCTGATCGATAGGATCGTCCCCAGCCGAGTGTTTGAACATACCCAGATGGGGAGCATACATTAGATTGAATTGATGTGGTGCGATAACAACCGATTGTGAAAATATATTTGGAGCTGATGCTATTCCCATTCCCGCTATCAGAGTAGATTGGGTAAAATTTCTTCTATTCATCTAGTTATATATTTTAAAATTCAGTTACCCCGGGGGTCGGTATAGTATAACTCCCATTACTGTCAGGCATGGAGGGCGGGTTACTATTCCAGTCTAAAGATTCAGGCATTATCTGCATATTAGAATTCATAGCCTGATCCCAAGTAATGACTTTACCAGAATAGGTAGCCATTCTCCCCATAATAGCAGTTAGGGTACTTTTAGCACCATTTTCGGCATCAGCAATTACTCCACCATTTCGAATTGAAGCAAATAATTTGTCATGTTCAACTTGATAGGGATTAGGCTCATTTAACATGTCACTTTTGTATTTATAAATTTCGTTTCCCTCTAAATCGGTGAGTTTTCCTGTTTTTGTATTTACACTACCTTGAGATCCTTGTAAAGTTTCATCGACTCGGCGCATACAGCCCGGTTGATGACGGCACTGACTTGCAATAACAGCTCCGGAATCATATGTGAATTCTACAAAGTGATGATCGAAAATTTCTCCGTGATCTTTGCCATTTCTCACCTGTCTTCCTCCCATTCCCTGTGCTTGAGAAGGGTAGCCTCCAATGAACCAGTTAGCTACATCAATATTGTGAATGTGCTGCTCCAAAATATGATCTCCACATAACCAATTAAAATAATACCAATTGCGCATTTGATATTCCATTTCGGTTTGTCCAGGTTTGCGTTCTCTTACCCAAACACCTGTGCTGTTCCAATAAACCTGTCCACCTGTAATTTTTCCAATTCTACCATCTTGTACTTTTTGATATAAATCGAGATATTTTTTTTGATAATGTCGTTGTAAACCTACAACTACATTAAGTTTGTTCATTCTAGCCTTTTGGGCCACCTCTAATACCTTTCTGACACCAACAGGGTCAGTAGCTAGGGGCTTTTCCATAAAGACATGTTTACCGTTGTTAATGGCATATTCAAAGTGATAGGGCCTAAAACCTGGAGGGGTTGTCAGTATTACCACATCGGCCAAGTCAATGGCTTTTTTGTAAGCATCGAAACCAGAAAAAAGATTTTTGGGATTTACTTTGATTTTTTTGACACCATCAAAGTGTTCTTGTACAGTTTTGAGACTTTTCTCAACATTGTCTTGAAAGGCATCGGCCATCGCTATCAGTTCAACATTTTCATCGGCCTGAAGGGCTTGAACGACAGCACCTCTTCCGCGACCGCCGCAACCAACTAGAGCGAGTTTTAGTTTTTTGTTGCCGTAAACATTGGCCATGGCTCCCACAGGGAGTCCGGCAGATAAAATTCCTGTTGTTGCCAGTGTGGAGTTTTTTACAAAGTTTCTCCTACTGAGTCCGTTGTCTAGTTTTGATTTCATTGTTTTTATTTTATAAATTTCAATACATTTTTTGTTCCTTAGGTGTTGGGGCTTAATAATCTTTATGGGTTTTGGAAAGGGTTGGAACATATTAACCCGGTCCAATTTTAAACATTTACATTCATGTCATATTACAACTTGGGGCAGGATTTTTCTGACTAAATTGATAATAGGTATTGCTTAACTATTACCCATGCCCTGTATAAATATCTAAATACGACAGTTCATCTCCAAATGAATAGTCAATTTTTGTAACTGCTTTCATTTAATTAAAGGTTAATCATTAACTCTTTCTATAAGTAATGGAATTCCTACCTCAGTGATTTCATGACCATAACCCCCTATTTCTATCAATTCGTTTTGCGTGTGTCCATTAATATTTAACATTCTTCTCAAATAAGCATTTTCTTCATACATGCCAAAAAATTCTTTTTCACGATCTCCCGTAATCAATGTAATTGGAGGGGCGTCTCCCCTTGCATAGTGTACTGGAGCATAGTGATCGATAAGTGCTTGAGTGATATCCATACCGTACTCTTTTCTGATGGTATGATTGGTAAAAGTAGTGGCCGATAAGGTAATCACACCTTTGATTTGGTTGGCCTTAATGCTGTGCTCGTTGAGCCATTTTTGATCCAAGGTCACCATCAGGGACAAATACCCTCCAGATGAAAAACCACAGACATAGATCTGTGAAGTGTCTCCTCCATATTGACCTATATTCTTGAACACCCAAGCTACTGACGCTGCAGCGTCCTCTATGTATTTTGGTGCATTTACATTGGGATGCAAACGGTAGTTGACGGCCACTACAGCAAGGCCTTTTTCCTTTAACTGCTCAGGAATAGCTTTTGAGCCTCTTTTGAGTCCGCCCCCATGGAACCATACAATAGTTGGGAAATTTTGGATGCCTTCAGGAAAATACAAGTCTAACTTACAGCGTTGCTTTTGATAAGTATCATTAACGGGGTTTTCATAATAAGGAAGGTCTGTTAAGGTTTTATATGAGATTGACTGTGAAAAACTTTGACTCAAAGCCAAACAAAAAATTAGCTGGAATACTCTATTTGATTTATTGAATCTCATTTTTTACCGGAGTTTGGGCATTCATTTCAAGAGCCCATTCGTTTAAAGATTTTTTTAATTCTTCAAGCTTGACAACTTCCTGCTTTGCTAAGTCGATTTTTTCTTCGGGATCTTGCTCAATCTGGTAGAGTTCATAACGGTCTTCTTCGAAAAAATATACCAGCTTCCAAGAGCCTTTACGCAAAGCTCTACCAGGGGTCCAGCCACTGCCGTGATAATGGGGAAAATCCCAAACCATGATGGAGTGTGTTTGTTTTGTCTTACCTTCTAAATAGGGTTTTAGATTGATTCCATCAAGATGTTGTTCGGGCCGAGCCGAAATATTTGTGTATTCCAAAATGGTGGGATAAAAGTCCATACTAACTGCCGGATGGTCAACGACCTTGGCAATCTTTTTTTTTGGGATTTTGATTATAAGGGGTACCCTTATACCACCCTCATAAACCCATCCCTTTCCAGCTCGAAGAGGCAAAACACTGGTAGGTGCAGTTCTATGTTCTTTTTCGAGTGTGGTCAATCCGCCATTATCAGAGGTAAAAATGATCAGTGTATTGTCCAACAACCCTTGAGCTTTCAGTTGATCAATCAATCTGCCCACATTTTTGTCCAGGGCATATACCATGGAGGCATAATCAGCATTGTATTGATTTTGTACCGTATAACCGCCTTGATCTCTAATCTTGATTGCCAAGGTGTCTTTGAGTGTTTTCTTTTTAGCCTGAAATTTTGAAAGGTAATCTGGGTGGGCTTGTATGGGTGTGTGGACGGAGTAATAGGACAAATAGAGTAAAAAGGGATTGTCTTGATTTTGAGAAATAAACCTTATTGACTCATCAGTAAGTCGATCTGTTAAATTTTCTCCTTCAGGGCCGTCCTTTAATTTAGGATTTTTGTAGGGGGAAAAATATCCACCTGGGGGGGAACCCTTGTCGTGCCCTCCTTTGTTGATTTCAAAACCCTGATCTTCGGGAAAAAACCCTTCATCCCCTAGGTGCCACTTTCCGGCAAAAAAAGTTTTATACCCTTGATGTCGCAGGGCCTCGGCCAAGGTTGTCTCCTCCAATGGCAAAGCATGAAGATCAGTGGGTCCGAGTAGTTTTCGATTTTGAGGGTTTTGGCCGGGAATCCAATCCGTAATGTTCAATCGGGTAGGGTGTTTGCCGGTCATTATAGCAGCACGTGTAGGGGAACAAACCGGATGTGCAGCATAAGCCTGAGAAAAACGAAAGCCCATATCGGCCAATCGGTCAATATTGGGGGTTTCATAGAAGGAACTTCCATAACAACTCAGATCTTTCCATCCTAGGTCGTCCACCAAAATAAAAAGAACATTGGGGGGTGAATCTGACTTTTTAGAATTATCACAACAGGTAAAAAAGAGGAGTATTGAAAGTAAAAAGAGTTTTTTTATCAAAACCTTAAAGCTTAACTGTTAACGGCCATCCTGTAAATTGTTTTGCGTTGGATTGAGAAACATCTTGACCCCTTGGCCAACACTCGAAAGTGACTTCTTTTTTTTCAATATGGAATCGAATAAATCCAAAACCTGCACCGTTGGACTCAGAATCCGGGTTGGCATATGCATGCATGGTAATTTTATTTTTAAAACCATCATAGTAGCGTCCTGTCCATGGTAGGATATTGTTGTTATTTTCACCTGGCATTTCGTCTTCGGGCCACCACCACCTGCTGTAATAGTTGTTGACTATCGCTGGAACTACAAAAGCCCATGGTCCATCCTCAAATGCTTTTATACCATGGTGAATAACGGTGGGGAGGTGTTGGTCACCTGCAATGTGAACCGCACCAGCTTTTTGGATCAGGCTAAGGGCCTTGTTCCTTCCGTGTTGTGGCCAACCATTGGAATCCAAATCTGCATGAAGGCGATTACTTGCTTTTCCATGTAAATGGGCCCCTCCACAAAATCCAGTAGCGGATAGAACGGCTTTCATTCGAGAGCTTCTATCACTCCCCCATTCTTCCAAAAATTGATGCTGTAAATCTCCCAATAAAACCAATTCGGATAAGTTGATGGACTCAGGATTGTAATTGGGGTCATTGATATGGTCTGCTCTAGGCCCCTGTCGTGGGATTTTTCCATTGGGCCCAGACTTAAATTTTCGATCTTCTATTATTGCAAAATCTACTCCTCCAATTTTTAGGCTGGTGAAATAGGTTTTGATGCCCTGTTCCAAAGGAGCTTGGTGATAAGAATCCGGCAAATGAGAGGTTTGAGCCCTTTCTACCATTTTGACGTATTCGGGGTGAAAATAATANCCCCCATCATTGCCGTCTTTNCGCATGGATTTTTTACCGCTTTCACCCCANAGATTGCCCTGCCCTATGTCGTGATCNTCGGGAATGGTAACACAAGGGCGGTTTCTAAAAACTTCTCTAAACTGCATCCCAAACTTTAGCCAGGCCGCCGTATGTTCCTTGTGGTCATATGATTGATCTCCGGCAAAAAATACAAAATCTGGATCTAGTGCATTGATGTTTCGAATGTATTCCTCTCGATCACCTCTGTCTTTGTTACTGTTACAGGATAAAGCCGCTAACGTTATTTCACTTTTTTCCTTGGGATCCTTTCTTATNNNTCCCTCGAAACTGGCATTTTGACCATGGAATAATTTATATTTTACNGATTGGTTCATATCCCAATTTTCAATTCTAAACAAGGCAGACCATCCGATCTCATTAACTTCTTGAGATTGAACTTCTTCCCATTGATCATTTTGATACAGGGACAATCTTACNGTTCTACTCTCTTCCGGATGTAGGGGAAAAAGCTGGGCAGTGAGCTTTAAGGTATTGTTTGAAGTAGTGTAAATCCCAAAAGCGACGACCTGATCCCTGGGCACCTTCATGTCGATNATCTTACTGGTTTTGCGGTTCCACCAATCATTGGTCGCTAAGGTATCTAAGGCCGTGAAGGGTGCTTTTACGTATGGTGTGGAGGGAGTCTGACAAGCACCCACTAAAAGGGTAACCAGAAAAATTAATCTTAAAAAAAGTTTTTGGGATTTATACACCATTTGGTTTTTAGCTAAAGTTAATAAAGTATTGGTAAAAAAGAATTCAGAGGGTNGAGAAATATCCTANTGAAAAAGAGAAATAACCNGATGGACTTATGTTGCTCTCATTGGCCAAAGCCTTGGGTAAATTGANGTTGTAGGACAATTGAAAATCCCAATTCCCTATGTCCANTTCAAGGGGGATNCTNATTTGGGTATTGATTAGGTCGAATACATCTCTATCTAGTGTNTGGGTATTGAACAACCCGTAGGCAATTTGTTCGCTAATGGTTTGTTCACTCATCAAAAAACTCAATTGAGGNTTGAAAGACATTTCCCAGCTCTCGGTTTCAGNNATTGAAATGTCATAACTGCTGGTGAGGGAAGTATANAAAGCGGTTGATCCTCCAAAAAGGTATCCTGCAGAGCANCGCAGNCTNAAACTATTTTTGTGGAAGGCCAAAGCAACCGAGAGTCTGTTTGGGTTNAGATCGGCGGTATCATCAGCAAAAAAGATACGACTGTAGATNCCCGTCAAACTAAATCGATCCNCTCGATCTANGAAGAGAGAATATCCACTGCTAATCGAAACAAAATCCCACNTTGGATCGAGTTCGCTGAAATAGGCTGACCCCAAACTGACAAAAAAGTTTTGCCCCCTCATATAACTAATACTNGGGGTAAAGCCAAACTGTTCAATGTCAAAATCCCTTCCGGCAAAAAATACGCTTTCATCAAATGAAAAAGTGGTGTACAAATAATTGGTTTTTGATAAGTTTACCATCAAACTGTCAGTAGAGAAAAATCCTTCAATCAAACTGTCAAGAATGGCATCCTCTTCTTCGGTTTGCGAAAAAANATAAAGNGGTAACAAAAAAAAGCCGACAACGAGGAACTTTTTCATTGACTAAATATAGTAAAAGGANAAAATTGAAGANCAAACCAATAGATTTAANACCTATTGTTTGGGTTTGATTTTNTTAACCCGTTGCTTTANGTTTTGTTTCTTTTCCTTTAACTTTTCTCTACGGCCATCGAAGCCNGACTTGTAGTCTTTGATTTTTTCCCTGCGCTCTTTAATGTTTTTCTTGCGCAGNTTTAGNGCAGTTTTTTGTTTTTCGGTCAGGGACTTGGAAAAGGCATCCTTTAGTTTTTTNAGAGANTTACGATTGCCTTTGAGCACCTCNTTCTGGGTGGCAGTAAGTGTTTTCATGAGGGNNTGCTGCCTTTCTTTCATGGANAGTGAATTGTCNTTGAGNAGNTTTTTTTGTTCCTCAGAAAGNGAATTTCTGAAAGCTTCTCTGTTTTGTTTTACCAACTCCCTTTGGGACTTGATCATTTCCAATTGCTTGGGGGTGTATATTTTTTGAGNAACATNNTCCTGAGCCACCAAACCNCCAAACCACAGAGTGGTGAACAACAACAGGGCATATATGGTTTTACTTTTTTTCATTTTTAATTGACTGAGCTCAAAACATATTGTTCTTCAAACCATTCATCAAATTCNTTATCCTCCACAAACAGGGATTCGATCATGGTTTGATCTGCCAGCAGGTCTTGTTCAGANNCCTCTANGGTTTCGACCAGCTTGGNTTNTTGTGAAACAGTNTTTTGGGAATCGAAATAGAAGGTAGCGGCCAGGAGTATGGCAAAAGAAGCTGCGATCCCATATTGCCAATACAAACGAAAAACAGGGATTTTTTTTGAGGACAAGGCGACATCGTCGTTGACCAAAGATTCAAACTTTTCAGACCAAATGTGATCCTTGTCTTTTTCTAATGGAATTTCTACTTTAGAAAAAAGATCGTCGATCTCCCCATCCGTAAACTGTTCTTTTTTACTCATCTTTAATTGATGTTTTGTTTCAATGCCTTTATAGCCAAACCTATTCGCTTTTCAATCGCTTTTTGTGACAAATTTAATATTTCTGCAATTTCTTTGTAGGTTAAGCCTTGCATCTTGTTCATCAAAAAGGCTGTTTTTTGTTTCTCCGGCAATTGGTTTAAGGCTTTTTGAAATAGTACTTTTTTTTCCAAAAGATCATCATTGTTGTCTGGCTCCCGGATCAATTTCAAATCTATACTTTCTGTATACTCTTTTTCTACTTTTTTCTTTCGAATGTGACTGATGAACTCGTCAGTGGCCATTTTAAAGAGCAAGCTCTTGATATTGCCCGATGCAATCTCTATTTTTTTAGTCCAGACCTTCATGAAAACATTTTGAGCAATGTCCTTAGACAAATCCTGATCCCCCGATCGGTAGATAAGGTAGCGTCTGAGGTCGTCAAAGTGCGCATCATAAATCATTTTAAAATCTTTGGCTGTCAACTTTTAACTCCTTAAATCCAATTCCCAAGATAAGTTTTATCAAAGGAATTGGACAGTTAAATCTACAGTTAGTTGCAAACAAAACTTATTTCTTTTCTCTTTTATTTTTCTTTTTCAATATGTTTTTAAAGCGGTCTCCTCTTTTTAAGGTCTTTAAATCCACCGTTTCAATCTCACCATCTTTGGTTATTTCAACCAAGGTATCACAAGTTCCATCTCCAAAATCAGTAGTAATGGTTTGTGCTCCGTCGTTGGTGACCTTGATTCCCTGTACTGGGACTTTTCCTCTTTTTCTTTGTCCTTCACCAAAACAGTTGTAGACAAATTTGATGGGAGTAGTGATTTCCATGGAAAAGTTAACCCCTTCGGTACTGACTCCAGATTTGCTACCACTGAGCGTGGTGTATTGCTTCTTATCTTTTTCCACGTGAATATAACGTGTCATTTCAGCACTTTTAGTTTTAAAAGTCCCGTCATCATATATCATTTTTCCATCAGTTAACGTAGTTAGCATGGTTTTACTTCCATTTTCATCTGTGGACAATATTTCAGTTCTTCGGGTACCTTCGATTTTGACACCATTGAGGTAGAAATCATCATAGCTAACTTCTCTAAAACTTCCCATTTCACCCTGAATTTCTGAGTAAGTAACAATGATGGTTCCACTTCGAGTCTGGCCAAGCTTTCCCTCACAATCTTCGGAGAAAGTTATTGTCTTGGTGTTATTTTCTTCGTCTACAACCACGCTCGCACAGTCTCCATACTTGTCCCCTTTAAATTTTTTAGTGTCTTTGTCTGAACCTGCATCAGCAGATCGTGCACTAATCGCATTGGAACTTAAATCAAAACTTTCTGATATTAAGTTATCGATGTCCTCCTCAAAGGCAATGGAGTTAATGGTTTCCACAACAGTAGTCGTGCTTAGGTTTTCTGAGAAACCACTTACTCCATCCTCGGAGCAGGAGGTCATCAAACCAAAACTCAATGCAAACAGGGTAAATTTTTTCATTTTCATAACAATTTCTTTTTTGATTACACCCATAACCCGTTTAAAAAATTAAATACCCTACTTCTTTTAAAAAAAATATTTTATGCTTAAAAATAAGCTCCGTCGATTCACTTCAAACTGGTTGATAAAAGGGCAGTAAGTCATATATTTGCTTAGTATCTTTTATTATGGATTTCCGCCTCCAAGAATACACAGCACTTTTTTACCGAATCTTTCTTGTTTATCTGTGTTATTTCTTTTGCAGGTTGATGTTTGTCTATTTCAATAATGACCTTGTTCATGTCAAATCGATCTACCAAATGGCTGAATTATGCTATTACGGACTACGTTTTGATAATGTTGCCATCGTTTACTCAAATATAATATTTATTCTGATGTCAATAATTCCATGGAAAAAAACCACTCACCCTTTATATCAAAAAGTGGTTTTTTGGATCTATTGGCTTTGCAATGGCTTTTTTCTATCCCTTAATTTTATTGACTTTGCTTATTATCGGTTCAATCAAAACCGATTGATGAATAATTTTTTGGAAGTGATTGAATTTGAAAGCAACAAAATCGATTTGCTTTTGCATTTTATTTGGGTTTATTTACACCTGATCATTTTGTTTTTTGCCATGCTCTATCTATTAGCTTTAGCCTACAAAAAGTTAAAGATATATCCCATAATAATTGAAAACTATTGGCGTTATGGTCTCAGCTCTTTTGTCTTGTTTTTTGGAAGCATTGCTCTTTTTGTTTTAGGTGCTCGTGGGGGTGACTTCAAAAAAAGTACCCGTCCGATCACCCTGATTGATGCCATGGACAATGTCAGAACTCCACAACAGGCCGATGTTGTACTCAGCAGTGCCTTTACACTTCTTAAAACACTTGGGCAGGATAATTTTAACAAATCTAAAAATCGCTTCACTAACCTGGAAATTGAAAAGGAATTAAATACCATTAAAGTATATTCGCCCTCTGGAAGATTTGAGAAGAAACCCAACATTGTAATATTTATTTTAGAAAGTATGGGTAGAGAGTATTGGGGAGCTTTAAATGAAACATATGACATTCCAAATTATAAAGGTTATACCCCTTTTCTTGACTCACTGGCTAGGCACAGCTTAATTTTTCCCAATGGTTTTGCAACCAGTAGAAAATCAATTCATGGCATGCCTTCTATTTTAGCAGGAATCCCCTCTTTTGAAACCTCATATGCATCCTCTCTTTATTCAAGACAAAAAGTAGGCTCTGTGGTTTCAGTTGCCAAAGAATTGGATTATCAGACTTCTTTCTTTCATGGAGCTGCAAATGGATCTATGGGTTTATTGGGTTTTTCCAATATCCTAGGTTTTGACAACTACTATGGAAGAACCGAGTTTAATAATGACCTTGAGTTTGATGGCTCTTGGGGTATTTGGGATGAACCTTTTTTAGGTTATGTGAAATCTGTTTTGGATCAACAAAGAACACCATTCCTTAGTTCAGTTTTTACGATTACCTCCCACGAACCTTATGTCATCCCAAAGGATTACGAAGGAAAATTTGATAAAGGTTATTTACCCATGCACCAATGTGTGGGATACACCGATCACGCTCTTCGTAAATTTTTTGAAGTATCCAAAACCTCTGATTGGTTTGAAAATACCATTTTCATTTTTACTGCGGATCATAGCAACCAAACCCATTTCCCTTTCTATGAAAAAACCGTAAATCGATTCGCAAACCCATTGATGATTTTTAAATCCAATAGTGAGCTAAAGGGGGTTGATATGAAATTGGCCAGTCACTTAGACATCTTCCCCACCGTTGCTGATCTTATAGACTATCCAAAACCATTTAAGAGCTGGGGAAGAAGTTTAGTTTCTAATCAAAATCATGAACCATTTGTAATTAATTATTTTAGTGGAGGGAGTTATTTCATGATGAATGAAAATCTAATATGTGTTCATAATGGAAATAATGCTATTGGTTTTTATAATGTGAAAGACAAAAACATGGAAAATAATCTAATTAGAAACAAAACTCAGGAGATGATTGATTTGGAAAATAAATGCAGTATGTTTTTAGAGGATTATTTTGAATCACTCATGTCAGGAATCGGTAGCAGCCAAAAAAAATAAACAAATGAAGGTCTTTTTCATTGTCAAGCCGATAAATAACTATGCTCTGAAACAATTATACCATTCAATCGAAACAACATTCGATAAGAAAAAAGACTCTGTTCATGTTTTAAAAACTTCAAAAAAAGAGCATGCGATTGACCTTACCCAAAAAGCCATCGAAGAAAAGCCCGATGTTGTTGTGGCTTGTGGAGGAGATGGGACAGTAAATGAAGTTGCTCGAGGATTGGTTAAAACTGAAATTCCTATCGCTGTTGTGCCTGTAGGATCAGGAAATGGTATTGCCCGACATTTTAAAATCCCGTCAGGAATTTCTAATGCAATTCAACTCATAAAGAAAAAGAAGATTGCTAAAATGGATGTTGGAGTGGTCAATGGGCATTATTTTTTTGGAAATATGGGTTGCGCCCTGGAATCTCATTTTATCCGTATTTATAATAAAAACGGATCACATGGAATCTGGGCCTATATGATTGCTTTTTTTAATGCTATTATTAGCTTTAAGTATCAGAAAATTCTGATAGAATACCAAAAGGAAATTAAACAAATTAGCCCATTTGTTTTTCTATTATCCAATACTAATCAACAAGGTTATAATTTCTCACTCACCCCACAAGCTCTGTCTGACGACGGACAGTTAGATTTATTTTGGATCGAAAAATCGAGTTTAATCAAAAAAATCAAATTTATGATTAATACTTTATTTTGTAAGAGACTAAAGTCAAATAACTATAATTTTGTAAAACTTTCAACGCTAAAAATCAGTCTTTTAGATCCAGGTAATTTTTGTATACAAATCGATGGTGAGTATTTACCTGTAACATCAAAAAATCTCGAAGTTGAAGTTATTCCCAAAAAACTAAATGTGATTGTACCCTAATTTCATTTAAAAGTGCATTTTAATCAAGCTTTAGATAAGCTATGAAAACCAAAAATGTATAATTCGTAGATACAATCAGTTGAGAAAATATTACCGAAATCAGTCGGCTTTTAAAATGTAAAGAATTGAATAAAAAAAGCTCTCCGAAGTACTGGAAAGCTTCTCATTAGTTGCTAAATCATTGGTTATACCAATTTTAACAACACACAACATTTTTACAACAGAGGGTATTATTAACTATGTCCCTAATTTCAACACAAAGATAAGTAATTTTAATTTAATAGCTTTTTATTTTTTAATTGAGAAAAACCATTTCTCAAATGGCCTTAATTTGATAAATTTAGGGCAATGAAACAAAAAATCGTACTGGCG
>NZAX01000002.1 GCA_002687665.1 Flavobacteriaceae bacterium | reverse complement strand
TAGCGTTTGATGGTTTCCCGCTGTTGTAATTTTTTGAGGTTCGATCGGGGTTGGGTCTTGAACTGAGCTGTATCGGGAACTTTTTTACGTTTTAGCTTGTTGAAATTGACATCCTGAGTGATCACCAACCAAAGTTTGTAGAGCGGTTGATTGGGAAAAGCTTTACTTAAGCTTTCAAAATAATCCTGATCAATGGTAGTGGGATCTAATATCGGTGTTGAAGGGATGGATCGATAATCAACCAGAACTTGTTTAAGTTGGTCTACCCCTGAATTATCTCGGGTGCTGACTAAAACCACACTTGTGTTGAGTTTTTCCTCCAACTTTTCTATATCAATTTTGATACCTTTTCTTTGCATCTGATCGGACATATTGATCACCAATACCGTTGGGATTTGCAAATCTTTGATTTGTGTAAACAACAGCAGATTTCGTTTGAGGTTTTCGACATCGGTAACCACCACGGCGATATCCGGGAAATCGGGGTCGTTTTTATTTAGAAGTAATTCAACCACCAGACTCTCATCCATGGAAGAAGCATTTAGACTGTAGGTTCCAGGCAGATCAAGTATTCTGGCTTTAGTTAACCGATCCAATCGGCAACTGCCTTGTTTTTTTTCGACAGTGACACCAGGGTAATTCCCCACTTTTTGATTCAATCCCGTGAGGGCATTGAAGACGGAAGTCTTTCCTGTATTAGGGTTACCTAAAAGGGCAACTTTGATGTAATTAATCATCCAACAAAGGTTTTACCATAATGTATTGAGCAACCTCTTTTCTGATAGCCAAATGGGCTTGGTCAATTTTAAAATACAATGGATCTTTGAATGGAGCTGAGTATAGTAGTGAAATTTCATTGCCGGGAAGACATCCCATTTCAATCAATTTTAAGGGTAAAAAATCCGTTTCAATTGATTTGATTAACGCTTTTTGTCCAAGAGCCAATTGATCGAGTGAGAACATTATTTAGAATGATTTTAAAAAAACAAAATTATAAATTTTGGTCAATCCGTGGATCAGTTAATACAGTTAATTTAGGAGGGGAAATATTCTTGAGTTAAAATTTCCAATTCTTCTAAAAGTCTTTGAATTTCTCTAGAATCTGTGCCGTCATAAAATCCTCTGACCCTTCGGTCGGGATCAACCAATATAAAATTTTCAGTGTGGATCATATCGAAAGGTCCCCCATCCCCGTCTTGCTTGACCGCCAAGTAAGATTTTCTGGCCAAATCATAGATAACTCTTTTGTCTCCCGTTACCAAATGCCATTTTTGGTCAATCACTCCCTTTTCAAGGGCATATTTTTTGAGTTGAGTTACCGAATCAATTTTAGGAGTAACAGAGTGGGACAAAAGCAATACATGGGGGTTATTTTTTATTTTTTCCTGAACTTTAACCATGTTATCCGTCATGGCAATACAAATGGTGGGACAGGTGGTAAAAAAGAAATCTGAGACATAAATTTTCCCTTTAAAGTCGTTTTGCGTAATGGTTTTACCGTTTTGATTAATAAGAGAAAAATCAGCAATACGATGGAATTTTTTTTGATGCTGAATGGTGCTGTCTACCAATTCAAAATTGACCATAGCGGGGTTATAAACAGGCAATTTTTTAGTGGGTAATAATGCATTATAAAACAGTATCAATATTGTGATCGAAACGAGTCCAAATACCCCCAAAAATTTTCTGTATTTATTTAAAAAATTCATCTTAAGACAAAGATAGGTCATTAAAAACATAAAAATTTAGCATTAAAGGTTTTTGTCGAAATGGGTCTTGAATGTGACTAAAAGTGGTATTTTTGCTCTCCAAAATTAGTATGCTATGGAACCTATGGTAATGAAGGGCGTTCAACTTTTACTCAGTTTGTCTATTCTTATTGTCTTACACGAACTGGGTCATTTTATTCCTGCCAAAATCTTTAAAACCCGAGTAGAGAAGTTTTTTCTTTTCTTTGATGTCAAATTTGCTTTGTTTAAAAAGAAATTTGGTGATACTGTCTATGGGATCGGNTGGTTACCCCTNGGGGGCTATGTCAAAATATCNGGGATGATCGATGAGAGCATGGATAAGGAACAAATGCAACAACCTCCACAACCATGGGAATTCCGAACTAAACCTACTTGGCAGCGATTGATCATTATGCTGGGTGGAGTGACGGTGAATCTGATTTTGGGCTTTCTGATCTATATGATGATCCTCTTTGTTTGGGGTAAAAATACCCTACCCAACAGTGCTATGCCATTGGGGCTGGGTGTTTCANCTTTGGCCAAAGAAATCGGTTTTGAAAAAGGAGATCAGATATTGTCTGTCGATGGCAAACCGCTTGAGGTGGNCCTTGACATTAATAAAATGTTATTGATTCGATCTGTCCAAGAGGTCCNAGTAGAGCGTGCTAACGGTATTAAAGTTAGTATCCCAATACCCGAAAATATTGGGGATCGCATGTTCACTTCTGGTCAAATGAACATATTGTATCCGCGGAATCCTGCTTTAATAGACAGTTTTTGGACCGAAAAGGGTGCTTATTCCTCTGGAATGAAAGCAGGGGATAAAATCATTACTGCAAATGGAGTCCTGATAGAAGATTGGGGGGATCTGAGGGCGTTTAATGCTGATAAGGCCAATCAAACTGTCCAATATGTGATTGAACGGAATCAAACCAGAGACACCCTTAATGTGGTATTGGACGCCGAAGGTAAAATGGGTGTCATTCCCAGAAATTCCATTAATATCAGTCAAGTAGATCNTTCATTGGCCGAAAGCATAACGGAAGGTTTCAGTTATGGATATTGGACGCTTTATGACTATGTAGCCCAATTCAAATATGTCTTTACCAAAAAAGGAGCTTCTCAGTTGGGAGGTTTTGGTGCCATCGGGAGTCTTTTTCCGGCCACCTGGGATTGGAGGGCTTTTTGGGCCAGTACGGCTTTTATTTCNATCATTTTGGCTTTTATGAANCTGTTGCCAATTCCTGCTTTGGACGGAGGACATGTAATGTTNTTATTATATGAAATTGTCAGCGGAAGAAAGCCCAATGATAAGTTTATGGAGTATGCCCAAATGGTAGGGTTTTTCTTGCTGTTGGCTTTGGTTATTTATGCCAATGGGAATGATCTNTTCCGTTTTTTNTCCAATTAAATTAGGCNATTTCGGTAACTCATTTTGATATTTACTATATTTATGAAATTTAAAAACGTCAATGATTATGAAGTTTAGCGTCTTTTCTTTGTTCATNTCACTTGCTTTGTTTTGCACTGCTTTGCTATCTGCCCAAGTAGAACGAGTTAAAATCGAAGATTTTATTACTGAACACCAAGGTTTTGAAGAAAATGAAGCCGGCGAGATNACGCCTATAAACATAAAAGAAATCAATAAAANAATTCGCTTCTTTGTTGAGGAACGCTACCCTGAAATTGTAGAGTATACAAGAAATATCATTTGGGACTCCTACAAAACTTTTCTTAGCCCTTCTGACATATATCANTACCATACTTTTATAGCACAAGTAAAGGTTAATGATTTAGATCGCCTTAAATATGTAGAGGTCATTTACAATCCTTTCATTAAAAAAGTAAAAGGAGATTTTGAATGGATTCCTGAAGATGAGGAATTTTACTTGATTGACGAAAAAGAAGAAAAGAAAGACAATGCCGCTGACTTAAACGAGCTGGGGATCTCAAATCAGGAAGAGAAACCAGGATTGCAAAATTTTGTTTCTGAACACCAAGGGTTTCTCGATGTAATGGAGCGGAAAAATCTAAAGGATAGTGAAATTGTACCAATAAACGTTAAGGAGATAAACAAAGCCATTCGGGCTTTTGTAAAGTCTACCTTCGGTAACGTAGAATACACTCGAAATATNATATGGGATTCCTATACTTCGTTTATCAGCCCTTTTGATAAGTTTCATCACCACAACTTTATTGCTCAAGTTAAGGTTAAAGGTGTCAAAAGGCTCAAATATTTGGAGGTTTTCTATAATCCTAAATCCGAAAAAGTTACCAGTGATTTTGTCTGGATCGAATCGGATGAAGAATTCTTCAGACAAAAAAAGACTGAAGAATAATGAAACGGTCTGACTATTTGATTCTGTCAGCTGCCTTNATAAGCTTTTTGTTATCAGTTTATCTTTGGTTTAATAATCAACAACAGGAAGGGCTTTATGTTGGAATTTGGGTGCCCTCAATTTTAGCTGCTGGAGCCTATATCAAGCAAATTTATAAATAATGAGTATNTCTATAATTTTTGCTGCTGGACTGATTGTCTTTTTTCTTTTTTTATTAGGTATATTTTTTAATAATAAGGAGGTAGAAGCTAATAAACGTTCCAAAATTGAGACTGACACTATTGATTATGACGGTTCGGGAAACTTTGGTAGAATCCCAAACAAAAAACCAAAAAACAGAGCAATATGATTAGTGCCTTAGTTTTTTGCTTTTATTTTNTTGTACTTTGAAAAATGGAAAAACTTTTCTTAAACNAAANTTTTTTTTAAATGAAAACTAAATTAACTCTTACAATTATTGGTATNATCCAACTACTACAATCTNTTCTATATGCAGGATTTGCTGAGTCCTCTATCGATATGATGTTTAATATTGGAGCGGAAGCAAGANAATTAGCAATTATGTTTCAATACGCCCTAACTCCTGCATTTTTGATGATTGGATTGATGTTGCTATTTTCGAGAAATCTAGCTGTGGAGGATGCCAAAAAATTATTATTAGCAATTATAATTGCATACATTCCTTTGTTTGGTGCCTTTTACTATATGGCTTCTTCCCCACTTACAAATGTGGGACTTGCAGATTTTGCTATTGATTTCGTCATGTTTGGTCTGGCTATTTTCACTTATCTTAAACCGAAAGGATAAATTAATCTACTCATACTCCAGTTATAAAACCTAGATTTTAAATAAATTTCAACCTCTACACCGAGTTGTAGAGGTTTTTTTGATAAGTTATTTCACTAATCCATAATTAAATTTGGGAGAAAAAGTGATAGCTCAGGAAAAAGAGATACCAATACCAAAACGAAAAGACTAACCAGCAAAAAAGGGAACCCTGCCCTGCTAACTTTTCCAATGGAAGTTTTTCCTATACTGGAGGCTACAAATAAACATACCCCCACGGGAGGGGTTGTCAAACCTATGATTAAATTGAGAACCGCAATCACAGTAAAATGCATGGGATCGACATCAACTTCGATAGCAACTTTAAGCAATATGGGAAACAAAATTAACAGAGCGGCAATTGTTTCCATGAAGGTGCCAACCAATATCAATAATAAATTGATCAATAATAAAACTGCGTATTTATTGGTGGTAAATAAAAGAATTTGTTCTGATATGCGTTGAGGAATTTGTTCGGTAATGAGTATGAATCCAAATAAATTTGCAAAGCCAACTAATATCATTAGGGATGCAGTTGTTTTCATGGAATCTAAAATGACGACAGAAATATTTTTAAGGTTGAGTTTTTTATAGACAAAAGTTCCAATAAAAAGAGCATATAGTACTGCGACTACAGAGGCCTCAGTTGGGGTAAATACACCCCCAACTATACCAAATAGAATGATCAATGTCATCAACAAGGCCCAAAAGGTATTGGTAAAGCTTTTTAGTATTTGTAATATTGAGCTCTTTTGATGTTTGGGGTAATTCTTTTTTTTNGCCACAAAATAGGCGACTAGCATCAGTCCCAACCCCAACAACAGGCCAGGAATGGCTCCAGCAAGGAAAAGTTTTCCAACTGATAATCCGCTCAATGTCGCAGCAATAATCATGGGTAAACTTGGAGGAATAATAGGACCCACGGTTGATGATGCTGCAGTGATGGCGCAAGAAAAGTCACTNTCATAACCTTCTTTTTTCATAGCAGGTATCATGACAGCACCCAAACTGGCGGTATCAGAGATTGCTGTTCCTGAGATCCCAGCAAAAAGCATGGATGCGGAAATATTTACATAGGAAAGCCCTCCTCTGATATGCCCCAAAAGATGATTACAAAATTTAATAATCTTATCTGTTAGCCCCCCCTGATTCATTAAATTCCCTGCAATAATAAAACCAGGAATACTGAGTAAAACAAAAACGTCAATCCCAGCATACATCTTAAGGGGAACTACTACTAAAGGTGTTCCTTTGAAAATAAAATAAACCAAGCAGGACAAGCCCAAAGAAAATGCAATCGGAAACCGAAAACAAAGACAAACGACAAATACAACGATCAGCAAAACTGTCACGATTTCCAAAATTTAATTTTTTTCAAAAAAGCNGTTAAACTATAATAGCTGATGGAGAGGCTTAGTATGAAAATACTTAAAAAAGGAATAATCATAAGGATATGCAATGTAGGGGAGTATTCATTAAGTCCCATTTCAAGCATAGACAGTGAATAAAATCCNCAAAATCCAAATAAAACAAGACTCAAAATAGGGGATATCAAGTCTATTTTTTTCTTCAGAATATCTGAAAAACTTGCATAAAACGCTTCTAGAAAAACAAAGTAATTGCCCCGATAAGCCAAACCACTGGAAAATGCTATGGCATAAATAAATAAAATTCTTGAGGCCTCTTCTGTCCATGGAGGTACATCGCTGAGAAAAAATCTTGCGAAGATCTGAAGTGATACGGTCATGACAAATCCCAAACTGGTCAAAAGTGTTCCGTATTTTAAAAACTTCGACAAAAAGATTTTGAAACTCATTGAGTGATTTTTTTTATGGTTTTGTAAATCTCTTGCANTTCGGGTGATAAACTTTCATAAACTGCTTTTTCTCCATTTTTCATAAATGCATTTTTGTCGACCTCAACAAAAATCAACCCATCATCTTGCAATTGTTTTTGAACTTTAGATTCGTTATTAAGAAACAATCGATGTTCATAAATTTGCATTTCCTTTGCCGCCTGTAAGAAGATTGACTTAAGGTCCTCCGGNAATTTTTGAAATTGTTTTTCTCCCACCAGTGGATAACCCCAGGTGATCAGATGCCCCGTAAGGTTGAGGTATTTTTGAACTTCGCTAAAACCGGCATTTTTGATCATGGCAAATGGGTTTTCCTGTGCTTCGATGGTTCCTTGTTGAAGGGAGGAGAACACTTCAGAGAAGGCCATTGGAGTAGGTTTGGCCCCCAAGGCTTTCCATGCCACAACATAGGAAGGGACGTTGGGGACTCTGATGATTAATTCATCCAAATCGTCGGGGTGCTTGATGGGGCGATTGGAGGTCAAATGACGCTCCCCTCTCTGAAAATAACCTAAAGGTCGGACTCCAATTTTTTCTATCATTTCCCTCTCGATTCTTTTTCCAATAGCACTGTTGATGAGTTTGTGCATTGAAAGGGTGTCTTTGAGTAAAAAGGGCATATCTGAAAAAATGAGTATCTCGGCAAAGTTGGTCAATGAGCCCGCAGAAATGGTCATGTCGATGACCTCAGCCTTAATCAAGCGGATGGCTTCAAGTTCTTTGGCCAATTGTTCTGAGGGGTAAACTTCCAATTTCATTCGCCCCTTAGATCGCTCTTCGATCAGCTTACCAAAATGTATAAAAGCTTTGTACCAAGTGTGATTCTCTTTAACCAACATACTGGCCTTGAATAGGTATTGTGGTTCTTTCACGGAGGTGAAACTACAGGCTGATNACATTAACATTAGTGAAATAAAAACAAATCGTATTTTTATTTTATCCCATATTCCTGTTGTTCGGCTTAAATATATCATTAAAAAATATAGCTCTATTCTATCCCAAAATAGTAAGATTTTTTCAAATTTGTTGTTTCAAAACNTTTATCGAGGGATTTTTTTAAATTGAAGTGATTAATTTTATTGAGTTATGTTTTCGATTTATAAACCCTTGATTATTGCTTTAATTTTTTTATTCATTCGTTGTAATATTCATGATCAAACTTATTTAGAAAAACATCTTCCGGAAAGTACTTTTAGAGGAGTTTGGGTGACTAATGTGGGCAGTGATGCCCTCAAATCCGAAGCGGATATAAAAGCCTTGGTTTCTAATTGTAAAAAATACCTGATCAATCATCTTTTTGTGGTGGTTTGGAATAAGGGAGTTACCCAATATCCCAGTGATGTCCTNGAAAAATACATAGGAGTCAAACAAGAAACAATGCTNTCCCACTTTGATCCTTTAGAATATCTGATCAGTCAGGCTCATAAACAAGGGATAAAAGTTCATGCTTGGTTTGAGTTTGGTTTTTCATTCGCCTATGATGATCCAGAAAGTGTGTGGATAGAAAAATATCCTGAATGGTTGGGAAGAGATCGGGAGGGTAAAATCCTGAAAAAAAATAATTTTATGTGGTGGAATGCACTTCACCCTGGACCACAAAAATTTTTATTGGAGCTTATTGAAGAGGTAGTTACAAATTATGATATAGATGGTATTCAGGGAGATGATCGCCTTCCAGCTATGCCATCGGAAGGAGGTTATGATGATTACACGCTATCGCTTTTCCAAAGTGAGTACAATACAGATCCCCCAATAGATCATAAAGAGGGAAGTTGGATTCGATGGCGGTCCGATAGATTGAGTGAATATGGAAAAGAGGTCTACCAAAAAGTAAAAGCGATAAGATCGGAAACCATGGTTTCCTGGGCCCCCAGTATTTATCCCTGGTCTGAACAGGAGTATCTACAATCATGGCCGGATTGGATTAAAGGGGGCTATGCAGATTTTATTGTCCCTCAATTTTACCGTTACAAATTGGAAGACTATTCAAAAATTGTTGACTTGTTGGAAACTCAAGTCAATCGGGAGGAAAAAAAACGAGTTTATGCAGGGGTGTTGACTTCTTTGGGGGGGGGATATCGAATTAATGATACTCTTCTGATCAAAATGGTTAATTACCATCGATCAAAAGAAATTATGGGTGAAGTGTTTTTTTACTACGAGACATTTAACCGTTAAAATGAGTTTATTTTGTTCATTGAAGTCTACATTTAGTGATTAATAAAGCCTTTTTGCCCCACCACTCAAACAACAAAACCATAACAAATCAAACGAAAAAACTAATCCTCATGTGGAAGGGCAAAGGCCTAAAAAACAATATTTGTATAAACAATAATTATATATACAATATTACTTTTTTTATTACTTTAAAAAGTTTTGTATTAATTATTTTAACTTATACACCAATAATTTTTACCAATAATTCTATTATAAGTTTAACAATAATGTAAAACCTCATTATTCTTTGGAAAACTCTAGACCACAGGCAAATTCGGATTAGTTTTCTATTAATTTCACAATTAGATTTAAAAATCTCATGAGAAAACAATTTTTACTTTTGATCATTTTACCAACATTTGGCTTCGGAAATATGAATAAAGAACTTTTACCTATAGTTGTTTATGAAGAAAAGGATTCATTATCTATAGAATATGACATCAAAAGATTTTCAGCAGGCTTAAAGTTTGGCTTTCCTTATATGGCTGTAGTTGGCTCACAGTATATTTTGCCATTTTTTGACAACCACTTTGCTCCATACTTCGACTACTCTCAATATTCCTATGAGGATTATGATAGGGAGGCCGAATTTCTTTTTTCTGAATGGGGTATATCCTACTTCATCAAAGAAAAGGGTAAGGGACTATACATTGGTTTGAGTTACTCCAATCTAAGTTATAATGCAAATTTCATGAATGTTTCCCTAAAAAACGGCTCAGTTGGTTCTGGGCACGGGAAAGTGGATCTTACAACAACTAACTTAAGAATTGGAATGAAAACAGGGGGTGCTTTTTACTTTAGAATTGAAATGGGGTATGGCTTAGGTAATTTACCAAAGATTTTGACCTTTGAGGCTACAGATAATTTCAATCCCAATCATACAGAGCTAGCTTCATCAGGTATACCCAAAATTGACGGTGTTGATGAAAACAGAATGTTAGTCGGTAATCTTGGCTTTGGTTTATCATTTTAATTTGAAAGGTTAAAACGCTCTATTAGAAGTTAAGATAAACAAGCCTTAACTAAAGAAATAAATTTATGTTAGCTCTATCAAGGTGAGGATTTTACGCTGCTCCTTTTTAAAATTTATAAATTACAAAGGTTGTGTGTTTTTTGACTAAAGTTTAATAATTTTGTGGCTCAAATTTGATGTTGTGCGGTATGAATAATGTAAATGAATCGAATTTTTTCCTTGTTGTATTTGTCTTTCTCTTTATAAATAGTTGCTCTGATAATAATCTTAGCAGTTCAGATGATTTTGATCTTTCGAATTCTAATAATGATAAAGTTTTTACAGAAAGATTTAGTGGAACCTTTTGGCAAAACAATGATGTTCCAAATTTTCAAAGAGTCCTATCATTTGATAAATCATCCCTTTTTAAGCTTTTATCGTTAACAACTACAGATGTTAACCCTAAATGGTACTGTTATTTTTGGCAGGAGGGAGTTTTTAATTTGAATTATTTCGAGGAGGGATATGACAAAACAATTATTGAGATTTCAAAAAATGAGAAAGACCTCTTTGAAATTGATGAAATAGCTAGTTATACCAACAGTGATGGAGGAATTGAGAATTTGGATGCTACAATAAGCTTCACCTAAACCGAGGCTGATAATTCAATTAGGATGGATGTTGTCTGTGATGGCAAGAATACAGAGCCTGTAGTTTTTACTTACACAGAATTTGAAGAATACCAAGGAAGTTCAGATGATTGTATTCAAGTTTATGTCATAGGTGGGTGTTAACCATATTTGACACTACACTATCTATATGTCTTTAATTAAGCAGTACTAATAATTATTAATTATATTTTTCAGCTCCCAAGCCATTTAGATCCCATTGAATTAGACCGTCCTTTATTGTTAATTCAGCCTGAAACTTTTTGTCCCCTTTAATCTTAAAGCCCGCTGCATCAACAAAACCAAAATTCCCACTATCTAAACTAAGAACAGCAATATCAGCCTTATTTCCAACAGTGAGTGAACCTAAGTCATCTCCTCTTTTTATTGATTTTGCAGGATTCCATGTGGCGCGAAGTATTACATCATTTATATTCATGCCCATGTTTAGATATTTTGACATTATATTCAGCATATTTTTCATCCCTTTATTCATACTGAATTTGTGCAAATCAGAACCAAAAGTGTCAGGTTTAAATCCATTATTTAAAGCAGGAATTGCCTGATTAAACCAAAATCCATATCCCCCATGACTTACATCAAAAATAACACCTCTTTGCTTTGCATCAATTACATACTTTCTTACATTACCATTTTCATCTATGATAGTTTCCCTTTCTTCAACATTTTCAAATGAATGGGATAAAATGTCACCTTTCCTCATCATTCTTAATTGATTTTCAAGAGATATTTCAGGCAGATGACACTCAACAATAACAGGAACGTCAGCTATTATACCAGCCTCAATTGCTCTTTTAAATGGAGTTATTTCCTCCCCCTCGTAGTGCCCTATTTTAACTCCTATAATAACATCTTTATTTTGATTTATAACAGATGCTGTTTTTTGGGCATTCATATCTACTATATCTTGTTGGTTATATTTTTCATCAGAAGTTATTTTTTCAAGATAATTGTCGTCAACAAGTCCAGTCAAAATTGGGTCTCCACTCATTCCATTTCCAGCAATATTTAAAAAAACTAAAATTCTTGTTTTAGATTTTTCAATTACGTTTTTTTTAAATATTGGGAAATTCCTCCATCCAGATGTTCCTGCATCTACCATAGTTGTAATACCAGACCTGAAACTAAAATTATCAGCAGAAACGCTGTTTCTTCCATTAGCGAAAACATCTGGAATACCCCCCACGAAAACATGTGTATGAATATCGATTAACCCAGGAACCACAAACATGCCACTCGCATCAATTATTTTTTTTGATTGATAAGGAGAGAGGTTATATGATACTTTTTTAATAATACCATTTGATATTCCAATATCAAGTTTTGAATCTAGATTATTTTTAGGATCAATTACATGTCCATTTTTTATGATTAAATCAAAAACTTGAGCGTCGCAAAGCGATACCCAAAAAAACATTATCAAAAAAAAATGGCATCCCAATTTAGACATATCCTATTTCTTATGCTTTCTCTTTTTTCATGTATCCCATCCAATCACTATTCGTGTTTTTAGATCCATTATACCCGTTTTTTGCCATATTAAATATTTCACGAATTCTTCTTGAAACAGTTCTCTCCTGGCCTGGCTCCATCATCCATGTGGTTATTCCAACTGATTCATTATCCCCTGTTGTTTCAATTGAGGGATGACCGCTTCTTAATTCATGTCTAAATTGATTTGGAGTAATATTAATTTTTTTTGAATCCCAATGGATTTTTAAGCTAGGAACATGATTTGCATATTTAGGCACAAAAATTTCTGATTTAACTCCATCAAATGATCTCGCAGAATCACTTATAATTTGGATTTGACCTTCCCACATTTTCCATTCTTTATCATGGTCTTTTTTAAGATAAAGCTCAAGTGCAGTGAGCATTCCTAGAACTTCCTCCTTATTAACTTTCATTCCCCTTCCAATTGTTACACCTCTTGGTGGTGTATGAAGTCTTGCGGCTTTTATTAATTTTTTGTTTCCCAATAATAAACCAGCACTTTGTGGACCTCTTAAGCCTTTACCTCCAGAAAATGCCACAAGGTCAAATCCCATTTTTGTAAATCTAAATAAATTCTCTACTGGAGGGACATCTGCAGCACAATCAATAAATGTCGGAATATTATGTTTTTTTCCTAAGTTTACAAACTCTTGCCACTTGATTGATCCCTTATCATTTCCTGCATTCAAAAACCACAACATTGCAGTTTTACTATTTATTGATTTTTCAAGGTCTTTGGTAGATTTAATTTTAACGAGTTTTGCGCCTACATTTGTAAGAGCTTGACAATAGCCCATGTAATGTGACTCTTGTAAAATTACTTCATTCTTCATACCATCAGTATTGGGTAGCTGGATAACTTTATTGTTATCCATTCCGCACATGACTCCAGCGGTAGCAATGCTCATTGCTCCAAAACATCCAGAGGAGACCGTTGCATATTCACATTTTAAAAGCTCGCTTATTCTCTCTCCAACTCTATCTT
The DNA here is from genome assembly GCA_002687665.1 of Flavobacteriaceae bacterium. Taxonomy (GTDB): domain Bacteria; phylum Bacteroidota; class Bacteroidia; order Flavobacteriales; family Flavobacteriaceae; genus UBA8316. The sequence continues at coordinate 2,358 of NZAX01000002.1, read as the reverse complement.
GCAATTCATCTAGCTCAACATATTGACTGGTGCCAAAAGTAATTGCATCTGTTACTTCCTTGGGCATCAAAGAGCCTGTGAGAGCAGTATATGTTCCTGCACAATTAATAAAAGTTCTAACCCCAAGGTCTTTGTAAAGGTCTTTTTGTGCAAAATCTAAATTAGACTCTGAATTATCCTTTGAATACAATAATTCAGAATTTAAAAAACTTCCAATTAAGGGGAGTGATGCAAACGATTTAAGTAATTTTCTTCGGTTCATTTTTCAAATTTTAGTAAAATGTTATTGATACTGTTTGTCCCAATCTTGGCTGGCAATTCCGTTTAAATCATAAACAACCTCCCCATCTTTAAGGGTTAACTCACAAACTATTTTTTTATCACCTTTCATTCTTTTGAATTGGACATCTAAAAATCCAAAATTACCTTGATGAATTTTCAGAATTGATAAATCAGCAATAGCCCCTTCAGACAGATGGCCTAATTCTGTTCTTTGGATGTACTGAGCTGGTTTCCATGTCGACGCCTCAATAACCTCCTCAAGAGTCATGTCCATGTTAAGGAATTTTGACATAACATTTGTCATATTTTTCGCACCACCATTCATGCTAAAAATATGTAAATCAGTACTTATAGAGTTAGGTTTTAAACCTTGTCGAACAGCTGGTATTGCTTGATGAAAATAAAAACTCCCAGCGCCGTGACCCACATCCATTACAACACCCCTTTTTTGAGCTTCAAAAACGTAATCTCTCACCTTTCCATTTTCATCCAATATAGCTGTTCTTCCTTTGACATCTGAATAGCAATGAGTGTAGATGTCACCAGGTCTTAGCTTTTCGTTTAACAAAGTGTTAAGAGGTAAAACAGGATCACTTGCTCCGAAGTCAATCACTACAGGTATTTTGGAAATTTCGCCTGCTTCGACAGCTAGCTCTGTAGGTTTCCAATTATAACCCAAAAAATGAGCTAGTTTAACCCCCACAATATGTTCTTTAAACTGATCAGCCATCATGGAAGTTAATTTAGGATCCATATCACTTATATCTTGTTCATTTGGGTTACCACTCATCCCCCTGCCAACAATATTGATTAGTGCTAAAACCCTTGTTTTTGATCTGTCTATTACTTGTTCCTTGAACGTAATAAAATTCCTCCATCCAGCACCTCCACAATCAACAACTGTGGTAACACCTGCTCTGAAAGTAAATCCATCAGGTGGTAAAGAATTAAAACCATTGCTATATGCACTGTTAGGTTTAGTACCATAAAAATTATGAGTATGGATATCAATTAATCCGGGAGTTACCACTAGACCTTTAGCATCGATTACTTTTTTTGCTAAACTGGCATCAATTTTCCTTTCAACAGAAGCTATTTTACCTTCCTTAATAGCAATATCCATTGTTTTATTAATATTATTTTTGGCATCAATAAGAAAACCATTTTTTACAACTAAATCGTATTGTTGGCTGTAATTCAAATTAAAAATCAGCAGTGTAATGATCAGTTTTATTGTTTTTTTCATTTTTTTCATAATTTATTTTAATTCATTGTAATTGATTTATTACTTCTGAGACTTCTTACCTCATCTGTATCTATTTCAGCTGCATTATTGCCAAAATTTGTCCTTATATAATTTAAAATATCAGTTATTTGTTGGTCATTCAAAAAACTATGCTGTGGCATATATCCATTCCAAGTTTCACCATTTACAATTATCTCTCCTTCTAGTCCATTTAATAGAACATTGATTAATCTTTTTTTGTCACCAGTTACCCAATCGGTTCCAACCAAACTTGGAAATCTTCCTTTTGCCCCTTTTCCATCTCCTTGATGACATGAAATACAATAAATATTATAGAGCTCCTGACCTACTGAAACGACCTTTGGTTTGTCAAGTTTAAATAAAATCCCATCTCTATATTCATATTCGCTTCCAATTTCAATTTTATCTTTGTCTTTATCTGGTGTCCTTATGTTAGAATTTAATTTTCGCAATTCCATTTTAGCCAAATCTTCAGAACTAAATTTGGCTTTATCTCCATTAAATTTGATTTTCCAGATTCTTCCTCTCTCTGTGTCTCCAATAAACATCCCTCCTTTTGGAGAAAATGCTATTCCCATTGGTCTATATTTAGCGTCGTCTACACTTGCAATAGGATCAATTTGTGCAAATCCATCAGCAAAAACCTCATATTGACCTGTTGGTTTACCCCCTTCAAAGGGTACAAATGCTACAAAGTAGCTGGACTGTGGGTATGGAGCTCTGTTAGTTGATCCGTGAAATGCTATAAATGCTCCATTTTTATATCTAGATGGGAAATCATCGCCGGTATAAAAAACTAAATCATTTGG
>NZAX01000036.1 GCA_002687665.1 Flavobacteriaceae bacterium | reverse complement strand
TTGCTTATCCAACCTATATGTCTGGAAACAAAGTTTGGGTTTCGGAAGCTTCCAATCTTGATGCAATTTCTGGAGAAACCATTTTAGGAACTTTAGCTGCGGGAGGAAATATAAACTATGGTTTCCTCGAGATGTTTCAAGGATCCATACCTGGTTCAATTGCTGAGACGTCAGCTCTGTTTGTTTTGATTGGTGCTGTCATTTTGATTGTTACTGGAGTGGGCAGTTGGAGAATCATGTTAGGAAGTATTCTTGGAGCGGGGTTTGTAGGCTATTTGTTCAATCTCTGGGGTGCCAATGCCCTAATGAGTTTTTCATGGGTTAATCACTTGGTCGTAGGAGGGTTTGCTTTTGGTGTTGTTTTTATGGCAACCGATCCTGTTTCAGCTGCTCAAACCAACAAAGGGAAATGGGTCTATGGTATTTTAGTTGGTATGTTTTGTATTTTAATTAGAGTGTTTAATCCTGCATATCCAGAAGGGGTCATGTTGGCTATATTATTAATGAATGTATTTGCCCCAACAATTGATCATTATGTCATCCAAGGAAACATAAACAGACGTAAAAAAAGATGGGCATCAGCCCTTAAAACCATATAGTCATGAATAGAGACTCAAACGGATATACTTTTCTCTTTGCTACTGCAATGGTACTTGTGGTCGCTACTACTTTAGCTTTCACAGCCAGCTCTCTCAAGTCCCTACAGGAAGAAAATGTTAGAAAGGAAAAAATGCAGAACATCCTTTCTACTATAGGCATTCAGACTGACAGAGAGCAAGCTGAAAGAATATACAAAAAGTACATTACCAGAACTTTGGCTTTGGATCATTTGGGTAATACTGACGAAACGGTTGACGCCTTTCAACTCAAGCTAAACAATGAGATCAAAAAACCAGTTAAGGAACAGCGTTTTCCTCTTTATAAGGCTGTTGTGGACAATATAAGTTACTACATAATACCTTTACGTGGGTCGGGACTTTGGGATGCCATTTGGGGTTATATTGCTTTAAAGTCAGACATCAACACTATTCAAGGTGCAGTATTTGATCACAAAGCGGAAACTGCTGGGCTTGGTGCAGAGATAACCCAAAAATGGTTTATGGATCGTTTCAAAGATGAAAAAGTTTTTAATTCCTCTGGTCAATTGGTGGGAATTAATGTTTCCAAAACCAACAATGACCCAAAGAATATGGATAAAAACGATCACGAAGTCGATGCCATTTCTGGTGCAACAATCACTGGTGATGGAGTTACTGATATGATCATCGAACGTCTTACACATTACCTTCCATATTTTGAAAAAGAAAAAACTACTATTGCCTCATTAAATTAAAAATTATGGCAGAAAAAACAACAACCTCCTCAAAAAAACCAACGTTCTTATTTATTAATAAGGAATCTGAGCCATTGTTTTCCAAAAAAAACAGGGTACTGTTGACCGATCCTTTGGACGATAACAACCCCATCACCGTTCAGGTTTTGGGAATCTGCTCTGCCTTAGCCATTACGGTTCAACTTAAGCCTGCTGTGGTTATGAGCCTATCTGTGGTTGCAGTGATGGGTGCAAGTAATGTAATCATTTCTTTGTTGAGAAATTTAATTCCAAACCGAATCCGAATCATTGTTCAGCTTGTAGTAGTTGCTTCTATGGTAATTCTGGTAGATCAAATCCTCAGAGCATATGCATATGATGTGAGTAAGCAGCTTTCAATTTTTATTGGGCTAATCATCACTAATTGCATAGTAATGGGGCGTTTGGAAGCTTTTGCACTTGGCAACGGTGTTTGGAAATCTTTTTTGGATGGAATTGGAAATGCTGCTGGATATGGGTTTATTCTAATCGTGGTGGCTTTCTTCAGAGAACTTTTTGGTTCAGGCAAACTTTTTGGTTTTCAAGTTATTCCTGACATCATTTACGATATGGGATATGAAAACAACGGATTGATGTTATTATCACCAATGGCTTTAATTACTGTTGGTGTATTTATTTGGATTCAACGAGCACGCAATAGAAAACTCATCGAAAAAAACTAGGCTATGGAGGGATACATCAACCTATTTGTAAAAAGTATTTTTATTGAGAACATGATCTTCGCCTATTTCTTGGGAATGTGTTCCTATTTAGCGGTTTCCAAAACCGTAAAAACCGCTGTTGGACTTGGTTTTGCAGTTATTTTTGTATTATCTATTACAGTTCCTATCAATTTCTTGTTGGACACATACCTTTTGCGCCCAGGGGCTTTACAATGGTTGGATACCTCCTATGCAGAGATTGATTTAAGTTTTTTGAGCTTTATTATGTTCATTGCTGTTATTGCTTCTATGGTTCAATTGGTTGAAATGATTGTGGAAAAATTTGCTCCTGCTTTATATGGAGCCTTGGGGATTTTCCTCCCATTAATCGCGGTGAACTGTGCCATATTGGGAGGTTCTTTGTTCATGCAACAAAAAGATTTTTCTGGAGTATCAGAATCCGCAATATATGGATTTGGCTCTGGAATTGGTTGGTTGTTAGCCATTTTGGCCATCGCAGCTATTAGAGAGAAGATTATTTATTCAAATGTTCCAGCACCACTTCGTGGGTTGGGTATTACCTTTATTATAACAGGTTTGATGGCATTGGGTTTTATGAGTTTTATGGGTATTAAATTATAGGAAATAAAAGATGGATTATTCAGTTATCGTTGCTAGTATTTTGGTTTTTTTGGTTATTACCTTTGTCTTGGTTGGAATGCTACTTGGAGCTAAGGCAAAATTATTGCCTTCCGGGCCGGTAAGTTTATTGATCAATAGTGATAATGATGTTGAGGTTTCTTCAGGAAGTACTTTACTAACTACCTTGGGGAACAATAAAATATTTTTGCCCTCTGCTTGTGGAGGAGGAGGGACTTGTATACAGTGTAAGTGTAAGGTTCTAGAAGGGGGTGGAGAAATTCTTCCTACCGAAGTACCTCATTTTACCAGAAAAGAAATTGCAGAAGGATGGCGGCTCGGCTGTCAGGTAAAAGTAAAACAAAATATGGTCATCCAAGTACCTGAAGAGGTGTTTGGAATCAAAAAATGGGAAGCTACTGTTGTTAGAAACTGGAATGTTGCCTCTTTTATTAAGGAATTTGTAGTTGAAATACCTGAGGCAATGGATTATAAGGCAGGAGGGTATATTCAGATTGAAATCCCTAAATGTGAAGTAAAGTACAGCGACATCGATATTTCTGCTCACCCTGACGAGCATCCAGGGGAACCTGAAAAGTTCAAGTTGGAATGGGATAAATTTAANNTTTGGCCCTTNGTNATGAANAACCCTGAAACTGTTGAACGGGCNTATTCTATGGCATCATTTCCNGCNGAGGGACGTGAAATTATGCTCAATGTAAGAATCGCTACTCCNCCTTGGNATCGTAACAAAAATGACTGGATGGATGTTAACCCNGGAGTGGCNTCATCNTATATTTTTTCAAAAAAAGCAGGAGACAAGGTCACCATTTCAGGTCCTTATGGAGAGTTTTTTATAAATCATTCTGAGGCCGAAATGCTTTATGTGGGAGGAGGTGCAGGAATGGCTCCCATGCGTTCTCATTTATACGAACTCTTTAGAACCCTTAAAACCGGAAGGAAAGTTACTTTTTGGTATGGGGGGCGTTCAAAAAGAGAACTTTTCTACTTGGATCATTTTAAAGCCCTAGAAAATGATTTTAATAATTTTAAATTTTACGTTGCTTTGTCTGAACCAATGGAAGAAGACAACTGGAAAGTCAAGGAGGGCTTGGACGGAGATGGTGACGGATTCAAAGGTTTTGTTCATCAATGTGTGATTGATAACTACCTCAATCACCATGAAGCTCCTGAAGATATTGAGGTCTATTTCTGTGGGCCACCATTGATGAACCAGGCGGTAGAAAAGATGGCCGACGACTTTGGTATACCACCTGAGAACGTCCGTTTTGACGATTTTGGAGGTTAATGCTTAACGAATCAGAGATTCATCAATTGGCAATGAAAGAGGTGGGAGATCACCTATCCAAAGATGGATATGATTTTTTGGCTGTTAACTCTCAACTGAAAAAAGACCCTCAGTTTGTGTGTCTTAAAGACCAAAAACTCCATTTTATTGTTGTTAGAGGTTTTTTGTACCCTGACAATCCCAAAAAATTTGATTCTCAAATGATGGAACGAGTCATAAATCATGGCATCAAATACCAAGCCACTACTTACTTTGCAGGGGTTGGTTTTGCCAATTCCCAGGACTATGAAATGCCTTTAACGAAAAACGATAGCTATGCAGTCAATTTTGAGGGGTTACAGATTATGGAATAGTCTGGTCTTTTGTTGGGCCATTTTTTCATGTAATTATATTCCCACTAAAGCAAAACAATTGCGGGGTTTTGCTTTGGGAACCACTTATAACATTCAGTACGTAGCTAATGCCTCTGTTGATAAAGTGCAAACAGGAATTGATTCAATTCTTAATGTAATCAACAAATCTCTTTCTACCTATTTACCTCAATCCGATATTTCAATGATCAATAGGGGAGATACCACCGTGGTGGTGGACTACCATTTTAGAGCTGTTTTTGAAAAAGCTACAGAAGTTTGGAATGCTACGGGCGGTTATTTTGACCCTACCGTTGGGGCTTTGGTTAATGCCTACGGATTTGGACCAGGCAAAGCGATTAATGATTTAAATCCTCAACAAAAAGATAGTTTGCTCAAACTTACCGGTTGGCAAAAAACAAAACTCAATCAAGACCAAACCATAAAAAAGGAATCCCCTAATATTTATATAGATTTTAATGCCTTAGCCAAAGGTTATGCTGTAGATATTATAGGAGATTTTCTCCTAAAGTCAGGTAGCTTGAATTTTATGGTTGAGATTGGAGGTGAAATTGTCGCAATAGGAAATAGTCCTAAAACCACTAAACCCTGGAAAATTGCCATTGACGACCCACTTCAGTTGGAACAACGCAAGTTTTTACAGACCATATCTCTTAAAAATGAGGCCTTAGCTAGTTCAGGTAATTACCGTAAATACCGATTAGATCCCGTTTCCGGTATAAGATTTGTTCATTCAGTAAATCCTCTAAATGGGTCTGCTATTAAAACTAATATTCTAAGCACCTCAGTGAAAGCTCCTGATTGTATGACCGCAGATGCATGGGCCACTGCACTCATGGTGATGCCTCTTGAAAAAGGAAAGGCCCTAATAGAAAATGATCCTCAACTGGAAGCCCTTTGGACAGTAGTTGACGAAGGGGAGAAAATAAAGTCAGTCGAATCCCAGAACTGGTAGTTAATTTTTTTAATTCTAAATCTGACATTAAATTGATTTTCCATGTTGCTGAGATTGTAAAAAATCATTTTTGCTTGTGCATCACAGGAATCATCTCTTTTTTAGGCAGTCCATATCTCCTAATTTCTTCTTTAGTGAGATGGCGCTGGAGAAAAATCCTCTCCGCGGAGAATCCTACTGACTCAAGCCTATGATAGTAGTCTTGTCCATAAATCCTTACATGATCGTATTGTCCAAAAACTTTGCTGCGTTCATTGGAATCAGTAATACTGTCGTCTTGAAATGTATTTGGTCTTTCTTCACTTAGAGGGACTTGGGCAATCAGTGTACCTCCTTTTTTTAGGACACGATATAATTCAGCCATTGCTTTAAGATCTTTGGGAATGTGTTCTAATACGTGATTGCAGAGGATTAAATCGTATTGATTGTCTTGGAAAGGTAAATCACAAATATCCGCAACAACATCAGCCAAAGGGGAGTAGAGATCGGTTGTGGTATAGTCCCAATTTAGAAATCGTTTAAATTTTTTGTAAAAAATCTGCTCCGGAGCTACATGTAAAACCTTGAGTTTTTGTTTAAAAAAATATGTTTCTCTTTCCAAATAAAGCCAAAGCAAGCGATGTCGTTCCAGAGAAAGAGTCCCAGGACAAAGAGCATTGTCTCGAATAGTCTTGCCATAACCATAAGGTAAAAACTTACGGTAACCTGAACCATCAATGGGATCAATGAATTTATTACCTCTAAAATAAATTCGCATCAGTGGTCGAAAAAACATACTCATACGAATCAAAAAAGATCGAGAAAAAAAACGCAAGATCCACTTCATGCCTTAGAGGTAAATATTTTAAAGGGAATTTCTTCATCGGATTTAATCCCTAGAGCTTCGTAGATATAATCAAATGTGGAGAGCAGTTGCGGTTTTCCATTAATCAAAGCAACATTATGTTCAAAATGAGCGCTGGGAAGATTGTCGGCGGTTTTAATAGTCCACCCGTCCCTAAAATGGCGAATATTTTTGGTGCCTTGATTGATCATGGGTTCTATGGCAATGACCATACCGTTAATGAATTTTTTTCCTCGTCCCCTTTTACCATAGTTTGGAATTTCAGGGGGTTCATGCATTGTTTTACCCAATCCATGCCCTACCAACTCCCTCACTACACCATAGCCAAAAGATTCTGTATAAGTTTGAATGGCATGTCCTATATCGCCAACTCGGTTACCGTAACAGAAGGCTTCTATGCCAATATATAGTGAATTTTTGGTAACCTCCAGCAGCTTTTTTTTTGCTTCAGTCACTTCTCCTACCTCAAAAGTATAAGCGTGATCTCCGTAAAATCCGTTTTTTAGTGCTCCGCAGTCAACAGACAGGATGTCCCCGTCCTCGAGAGGTTGGTCATTGGGGATACCATGAACAACCTGTTCGTTGGGACTTACACAAAGGGTGTTAGGGAAGTCGTATAAACCCAAAAAACCGGGTTCAGCTCTATGATCACGAATAAAACTTTCTGCCAGTTGATCTAAATGTATAGTTTTTACCCCAGGCTTGATTTCCTTTGCAAGCATGCCCAAGGTTTTGGACACGATTTCTGCGCTTTCGCGCATTAACTCGATTTCCTCTAAGCTTTTGATCTTAACCATGAGCTACTTATACGAATGGGAGTAGTGCTCCCTTTTAATGATTTTTATAATATCAGATTCGAGACTGATTTTGGGAAACTCCACAAATCTATTGATTTCGATTCCATTTTTTAAAAAAATAATAGTAGGTATATTGAATATTTCCCATCTCTTCTCAAAATTTTCGGGAGTGCTTTTTTCTTCGGACATGGCATACATTTCGATATGATTTTGATC
>NZAX01000035.1 GCA_002687665.1 Flavobacteriaceae bacterium | reverse complement strand
TTCAATTAATATTGGATATGGTGAGGCGGGAGTATTGTTTAGAACCTTTGGAAAAGGTGTGGTCACTGACGAAGCACCACTATCGGAGGGTTTTAATATTATAGCTCCTTGGAATAAGGTTTATGTTTACAATGTAAAGCAGCAAGAATTCTTCGAAGGGAATATGCAAGTTTTGTCCTCTAATGGTTTGGAAATATCACTTGATGTATCCGTGTTGTATCAGCCTGTTTACGACGAGTTGGGCTTGTTGCACAAAACCAAAGGCGAGAATTACGTTAATATTGTACTGATACCGCAGATTAGAGCAGTGGCTCGAAGTGTTGTAGGACGCTACACGCCAGAGCAGTTGTACTCAACTAAAAGAGATGCAATTCAAAATGAAATATATGAGGAAACTCAAAAGGTCGTTGAAAACCAACATATTCAAGTTAATGCTGTTTTAGTTAGAGATGTTTCACTTCCACCTGCTATAAAAGAAGGGATTGAGAGAAAATTAATTCAAGAACAGGAGTCTCTTGAATATGAATTCCGTTTAGAAAAAGCTAAGCAAGAAGCTGAAAAGCAAAGAATAGACGCCGAAGGTAAGGCAAGAGCGAACAGGATTCTTGGCGCATCTATCACCAAAATGATTCTTAAAGAGAAAGGAATTGAGGCCACTAAGGCTTTGTCGACTTCTCCTAACGCAAAGGTTATTGTTATTGGTAGTGGAGAGGATGGTATGCCCCTAATCTTAGGAGGTCAATAAAAATGATTTGAAATCTCATAAAAAAAATTATTATATTTGCCTTGTGAAAACATTAAATCATCATATACACTTTCTTTCAGCCGATCAAATGTGGTAGAGAATTTGTATTGACTATACTGAAGACCCGTTTGATATCAAACGGGTTTTTTTTATATAAAAAATATTTACAATGATTAAAATTGCGATTCAAAAATCAGGAAGGCTCAACGAAGAGTCATTGAGTATACTCAAGAAATGTGGTATTTCTATTGACAATGGTAAAGACCAGCTCAAAGCCTCTGCTAGAAATTTCCCTATGGAAGTACTTTATCTGAGAAATGGCGATATTCCCCAGTACCTCAGAGATGGGGTGGTAGACTTGGCGATCATAGGTGAAAACCTGATCCATGAAAAAGGAAAGGACTTGACCATTATTGAAAATTTGGGTTTTTCTAAATGTCGAGTATCTATTGCTATTCCCAAAGAAGTAGATTTCAATGGTATTAAAGAACTTAATGGGAAGCGCATCGCTACCTCTTATCCCAATACCGTCAATCAATTTCTGGAGGAAAATGGTATTTCGGCAGATTTACATATTATTAATGGTTCCGTTGAAATTGCCCCCAATATAGGTTTGGCAGATGCCATTTGCGATATCGTATCCAGTGGGAGTACCTTGTTTAAGAATAATCTCAAGGAAGTTGCTAAAATTCTGGAATCTCAAGCTGTGTTGGTTCAATCACCAAATTTGTCAACAGAAAAGCTTGAAATTGTTCAGAAATTACTTTTTCGTTTGAGTACGGTCATTCGTGCAAAAAGATCAAAATACATTCTTTTAAATGCGCCCAATGACAAAATTGATTTGATAAGTGATATATTACCGGTATTGAAAAGCCCGACAGTATTACCTCTGGCTCAAGAGGGTTGGTCCTCCCTACACTCTGTAATTGACGAGACCTCATTTTGGGATGTCATTGATGAGTTGAAAGCCACAGGAGCCGAAGATATCCTGGTGTGTCCTATCGAAAAAATTGTATTATAATGCAGCGTTATATTAATCCCTCCCTTGAACAATGGAAAGTTTTGACCCAAAGGGGGGCTGCTTCTTATTCATCTCTCGAGCCTTTGGCCAAGGAAGTTTTTGACAATGTTGCCCAGTATGGGGATCAGGCTTTGAAAACCTATACTGAAAAATTTGATAAAGTTAAATTGGAGGGTTTTTCAGTCGATGCCAAGGAAATTGAGTTGGCCAAAAACCGTGTTCCGGAAAAATTAAAGTTAGCCATCCAAAAAGCTAAAGAGAACATTTATCTTTTTCACAAGGCTCAAATAACTGAAGAAGTCAAAGTTGAGATCCAAACAGGTGTCAATTGTTGGCAAAAAAAACTACCCATTGAAAAAGTGGGTTTATATATCCCTGGAGGATCAGCACCCTTGTTTTCTACTATATTGATGTTAGCCATACCTGCACAAGTGGCAGGATGTGATAGAATTGTATTATGCTCACCCCCAGATAGTAAGGGTCAATTATCTGATGTAATACTTTATACTGCTAATTTGTGTGGTATTGATACAATATTCAAGGTAGGGGGGATGCAGGCCATCGCCGGCATGACTTTGGGAACAGAAACGATCCCTAAAGTGGACAAACTTTTTGGTCCAGGCAACCAATACGTAACTGTAGCCAAACAATTGGCTACTCAATATCAAGTTTCCATCGACATGCCCGCAGGGCCAAGCGAATTGATGATTGTAGCTGANGNCACCGCAAATGCGNCTTTTGTTGCCTCGGATCTATTATCTCAGGCAGAGCATGGGCCCGACAGTCAGGTACTTTTGGTTTCTACTGATCGTGGTTTGATAGAACGTGTTGATGCGCAACTAAAAGAACAAATTTCTGTTTTAGAACGTCAGGAAATCGCCAGAAATGCCCTTAAAAACTCTAAAATCATCTATTTTGATGATGAAGAGCAGGCGTTGGCATTTACTAATTTTTATGGAGCCGAGCATCTGATTGTATGCTTAAAAAACGAAAACGAATTTGTAAATCAAATCAAACATGCTGGTTCTGTATTTATTGGTAACTATACACCTGAAAGTGCTGGAGATTACGCTTCTGGAACTAACCATACTTTACCTACAAATGGCTATGTGAGACAATACAGTGGTGTGAATTTAGACAGCTTTTTAAAATCCATTACCTATCAAAAGATTACCGCTGAAGGATTACGANATCTTGGACCTGTNATAGAGGAAATGGCTAATGCAGAGGGATTGCAGGCCCACAAAAACGCTGTCTCTTTAAGGTTAAAAATACTTGATCATGAGTGATTTAGAAATTACAAGACTTGTTCGACCAATGGTGAGGGAAATAGCCCCCTATCGATCGGCTNGGGATGAATTTGAGGATTTTGNNGNCCAAAAGATTTTTATGGATGCCAATGAAAACCCTTATAATACAGACACTAACCGTTATCCAGATCCTTTACAACGCAAATTAAAANGAGTTTTAGCAAAGATAAAAGGGGTTTCAGATAATCAAATACTGTTGGGTAACGGCAGTGATGAGGTGTTAGATTTGATNTTTCGTACCTTTTGTGAGCCTGGACACGACGAAGTTATTTTATTACCACCCACCTACGGAATGTATGGAGTGTTGGCGCAACTGAATAGCGTAAAAGTGGTTGATGTTCCGCTTNATGAAAATTTTGAATTGGATTTAGCNGCTATCATGTCATCTGTTAATGAAAAAACCAAACTGATCATCGTTTGCTCTCCCAACAACCCTAGTGGAAACGCAATTCCATTGCTGCAAATTCAAAGTCTCCTGGATCAATTTTCCGGTTTGGTGGTGATAGATGAGGCTTATGTTGACTTTTCAGAAGGAGGAACAGCCCTCGATCTTTTAGAGAAGTATCCAAGACTGATCATTTGTCAAACCTTTTCCAAAGCCTATGGAATGGCNGGAATTCGATTAGGTATTGGCTTTGCACACCCTACTGTAATTGATTTTTTTAACAAAATTAAACCCCCCTACAATGTCAATGTACTCACCCAAAGAAAGGCCTTATCTGTATTTAANCTAACTGATGTTTTAGAGCNACAGNTTAGGGAGTTGATTGGAGAGCGTAAAAAAATGAAAGAGAAATTACTGTCTATCGGATTTGTTAAAAAAATCTATCCTAGCGATGCTAATTTTCTTTTGGTTCTCGTTGACGATGCCAAAAAAAGGTATGACCAGTTTCTGGANCAAGGGATAGTAGTTCGAAGCCGCTCCTCACTTTTGGGGTGTGCAAATACANTAAGAGTTACGATTGGAACACCCAAAGAAAATATTACATTTATTAATGCTTGTAAGACTATAGATCAATTATAATCTNAAAAAGGGAAATAATAGTCATGATAACCACCCCACGACAANATCAAAGGANCAAATATTATCTAATTAACAGAGATTTAAAATAATGAAAAAAGTTTTGTTCATAGACCGAGACGGCACNCTGACTATTGAGCCAGGGGATTANCAGGTAGANGCCTTTGAAAAACTAGTTTTTTANCCTGAAGTTTTTCGATACTTGAGCAGTATAGCTAGGGAATTNGACTATGAATTGGTNATGGTGACCAATCAAGATGGTTTGGGAACCGATAGTTTTCCCGAGGAAGAATTCTGGCCTTATCAGAACCATTTGTTAAATTCTTTTAAAAATGAAGGTGTTGTTTTTTCCGAAATATTTATTGATCGAACTTTTCCACATGATAAAGCCGATACACGTAAGCCAGGAGTAGGAATGCTGAAGGGATATATTGACAATCCCGAGTGTGATTTATCGGCTTCGTTTGTGATTGGGGATCGTTTAACAGACATGCAATTGGCCAAGAACTTGGGTGCAAGAGGAATTTTTATAGACAACAATATTGATTTAGGTGCAGACGAGNTAACGGATTCGGCTTTGGANGANACCATAGNNCTAANNACNAAGAGNTGGGAGGCNATTTATNACATGCTCTNGNTAAANGAANGCGCAGTAAAATTAGAACGAAATACAAAGGAAACAACAATATCAATTGATTTAAATTTGGATGGATCTGGAAAAAGTCAAATTGATACTGGAATTGCTTTTTTTGATCATATGCTAGATCAGATTGCCCGTCACGGTGGGGTGGATTTGTACATTAAAACCATAGGTGATCTGGAAGTTGATGAGCACCATACCATTGAAGATACTGCAATTGCATTGGGAGAAAGTTTTGCCCGGGCATTGGGAGATAAAAAAGGGATAGAGCGTTATGGCTTTACGCTCCCCATGGATGATTCTTTGGCTCAAGTGGCTCTGGATTTTGGCGGAAGAGCTTGGTTGGTTTGGGAAGCAGAATTTAAAAGAGAAATGGTAGGTCAGATGCCTACGGAAATGTTTTATCACTTTTTTAAATCCTTTGCAGACGGAGCTAAGGCTAACATAAACATCAAAGCTGAGGGAGTTAATGAGCATCACAAGATTGAATCCATTTTTAAAGCTTTCGCTAAAGCCATTAAAATGGCGCTAAAAAGAGATACTAATAAAATGATTTTACCCTCCACCAAAGGCAAATTATAGTATGAATACGGTTATTGTTGATTATGATGCAGGCAATGTAAAAAGCTTACAGTTTGCATTGGAGCGCTTGGGTGTCGAGGCAAAAATTACCTACGACATTAATTCCATTTCATCTGCAGATAAAGTTATTTTTCCTGGACAAGGAGAGGCTGCAAGTGCTATGGAAAAGCTAAGGTCTAAAGGTTTGGACACCCTGATCCCACAACTTAGGCAACCTCTATTGGGCATATGTTTAGGAATGCAATTGTTGTGTAAACAAACCGAGGAGGGTAGCACCCAAGGTTTAGGGATTCTGCCTTCAAAGGTTGAGCGCTTTCCCAATATTGTCAAAGTTCCTCAAATGGGTTGGAACACAGTCAACCATAAAGCTGAGGGATTGTTTGAGGGTATTACTCAAGATTGTTATATGTACCTTGTACATAGTTATTTTGTTCCTATAACCCCCAATACTATTGCCCAAACCAACTATGCCGGAGCCTATAGTGTGGCAGTTCAGAAAGACAATTTTTATGGAGTGCAATTTCATCCTGAAAAGAGCAGTAAAGATGGTTTACGATTATTGGAAAATTTTTTAAAATTTTGAGATGAGAATTATTCCAGCTATAGACATCATAGATGGCAAGTGTGTTCGTTTGACAAAGGGAGATTACGCAACCCAAAAAATCTATAACGAAGATCCATTGGAGGTGGCCAAAGCCTTTGAAGATAGAGGGGTTACTTTTCTGCATCTGGTGGATTTAGATGGTGCAAAAGCCAAAAGCATTGTAAATTTCAAAGTATTGGAAAAATTGGCAGCTAACACCGGACTCAAGATCGATTTCGGTGGTGGATTAAAGTCTGATGCAGATTTAAAAATTGCATTTGAATGTGGTGCTCAACAAATAACTGGTGGAAGTGTGGCAGTAAATAACCCTGAGATGTTTAAAAGATGGGTAGTTGAGTATGGAAGCGATAAAATCATTTTGGGAGCCGATGTAAAAGGGGATTTCATTGCAGTGAATGGATGGATGGATACCTCAGAGGAAAGTATCGTACCCTTTGTCAAAAAACATCTTAATGCAGGGGTAGAGTATGTGGTCTGTACTGACATAAGCAAGGACGGAATGTTAGAGGGGCCTGCTTTTGCTCTCTATGAATCATTATTGTTAGCATTTCCCAAAATCAAATTGATTGCTTCCGGTGGCTTATCTAATATATCCGAATTACCCCGTTTGGCTGATTTGGGTTGTGATGGCGTTATCATTGGAAAAGCGATTTATGAAAAAAAAATAAGTTTGAAATATTTAGAGAGTTATATAATTGAAAACAGCTGACTTATGTTAACCAAAAGAATTATACCTTGTTTAGATATTAAAGACGGGCGAACAGTCAAAGGAGTTAACTTTGTTGACCTAAGAGACGCCGGTGATCCTGTAGAACTTGCTAGTCGCTATTCTGATGAGGGTGCTGACGAGTTGGTTTTTTTAGATATTTCGGCAACGGAGCAAAAAAGAAAAACCTTAGCCAACCTGGTATTAAAAGTCGCAGCAACACTAGACATACCCTTTACTGTTGGCGGAGGAATCAGCAGTGTTGAGGATGCTAAGATATTGTTGAGAAACGGGGCAGATAAAGTGTCAATTAATTCGGCTGCAGTTCAACGTCCAGAGCTGATTAATGAATTGACTAATACTTTTGGCAGTCAATGTGTAGTGGTAGCTATTGATGCCAAAAAAGTAGATGACAGTTGGATTGTACATTTGGTCGGTGGAAAGGTCCCAACTAAAATCGAGTTGAAAGAATGGGCAAAAGAAGCTGAGATTCGTGGAGCGGGAGAAATTCTATTTACCTCTATGGATCACGACGGAACCAAGAAAGGATTCGCCAACAAGGCTTTAGCTGAATTGACTGAAACGTTGAACATTCCTATCATAGCTTCCGGTGGAGCCGGTAATACTCAGCATTTTGTGGATGCTTTCACAAAAGGAAAAGCTGATGCTGCTTTAGCGGCCAGTGTTTTTCACTTTGGTGAAATCAAATTACCGCAACTTAAACGGATTTTAAATGAAGAAAATATTCCAACAAGAACCATCTTATGAAAACACCCAATTTTAATAAAAATAATAATGGCCTTTTACCGGCTATAGTTCAAGATGAGCAAACCCTAAAAGTTTTAATGTTAGGGTATATGAATCAGGAAGCTTTAGAGAAAACCAAGTCTTCAGGAAAGGTCACTTTTTTTAGCAGAAGTAAACAAAGATTGTGGACGAAAGGAGAGACAAGCGGTAATTTTTTAAAATTAGTTTCAATCAAGATTGATTGTGACCAAGACGCCATTTTGATAAAAGCTTTTCCGAATGGACCCACTTGTCACTTAGGAAATGATACATGTTGGGGAGAGGACAACACATCCGGTTTGAGTTTAGTGAGAGAATTGGAGGCTGTTATCGAAGATCGTAAGAAAAATCCTTTAAAGAAAAGCTATATAAGTAGCTTATTTGATAAGGGTATTCATAAAATTGCCCAGAAGGTAGGAGAGGAGAGTTTTGAGACGGTTATTGAAGCTATAGCTAATAACGAACAACTGTTTATGGAGGAGGCAGCAGATTTATTTTTTCACTATCTCATTTTATTAAAATCAAAAGGGAAATCCCTTGAAGATGTTTTATTAATTTTAGAGGACCGAAAACGTGGTTAATTCCACTAATTTAACAATACTACACGCTGCAGAGTATTCGTTTTACGCCAAATAAGACGTTTTAAGAGCCTTTCTTAGCCTCAGGCTATAAAACCCAGCTTTTTCTTTAGTCTTTATACAATAATACCCTGCTTAAATGCAATAAAATCATTTTCTAAAAGGTCTCTTGCGTATTGCTTGGTAAAAGTTTAATCTTTCTCACTAAAGTAGTATAATTTCTCAAATTGGGTTTGGAAAATACAAGTAGTTAGATTACATGTTCATCGTTATAGATATTTAAGACGATCTTTGGTAGTCATCTATTGGGTTTACATAATTATTTAATCTTGAACTT
>NZAX01000034.1 GCA_002687665.1 Flavobacteriaceae bacterium | reverse complement strand
CCTCATCATCAAAAGTAAATGCCAAATCATTGGGGGTTGTGGTTTGTATCACGTCTTCATCAAAATTAAAGTTGTTAAAACCAGTTTTGATACCTATGGATAAGTATGAAGAATTAATTTGAAGGTGATAGGCCAGGTCAATGGCTACTCGACTACTGCTTATTGGTCCAATTTTATCGTTAACTCCTGATATTCCTATACCAAAATACTTAGAACTCATTTTATGATTAAAAGTAAAAGCTTGCGATTCTGGAGCACCTGGAAAATTGATCCATTGGGTTCTGTGAAGAATCACAAACTGGGTGTAGTCTTTAGAACCCGTGTATGCCGGATTCAGACTTTGATGATTGAACATGTATTGAGAAAAAGTTACCTCTTGTTGACCCCATAGTAAAAAAGGAACACAAAAAAGTATAAAAAAAGTAAGAAAACAATAGGATATTCGATTCACATCAATAAATATATTAAATAATTAAAATGAATTTAATTGCCTTCAACCAAAAGTTTGTTAGTTTTAAATGTGATTTAAATCAGTAGATTCAAACATAACCTCAAATCAAACTTTAAATATTGAACTAAAAAATGAGGTTTATTCTATTTAGGAATTTATTTTCTTTTCTAATGTTTTTTGCTTTGCAAAGCCTATTTGCTCAGCTCAGTAAAGTTCATTATATACCACCAATAGCTGCTCATTGTGCTTCTAACTCTAATGCATATCCACTAGACCAGCACATATATATATCAACTCCATCAAATAACAACGTTTCATATTCAATTACTCCAGTTGGCTCATCTACTGTAAGTTGGACCGGATATTTGGGCTTTGTGTCAGATGTCGTCTCTAATTCTTTTCCTAATGTCCATAGTCTTGGTTCAGGGCCATCAAATTTTGCAATAATTAATTCTGCTTTTTATGGGGGTAGAGTCATTGATGATAAAGGATATATAATTTCTGCTGATTCACCCATATATGTTGCTGTTAGATTAAGAGCCGGTAGAATTGGAGACTCTACACCCCCTCAAGCAGGTGCTCTGGTAAGTAAAGGTTTATCTGCACTGGGGACTTCTTTTAGATCAGGAACTTATACCAGTGGAAATCCAGGGGCAAACAATAATAATTCCAATTATCTAAACTTTGTTTCTTTAATGGCTACAGAGGATAACACACAAGTTCTAATTGATAATTTAGACAGGGGACTTGATTTAGCAGGAATTGCAAGTCCCGCTGGTACAGGAACCTTTTCCATAACCTTTACATTAGACAAGGGAGAAACTTATCTCCTATCTGCTGAAGCTGAAAATGTTGTTGCCAATAGAGATGGGTTGATAGGTGTTTTAATTGAATCCGACAAACCTATTGCAGTAAACAGTGGTTCAGCCAATGGAAGTTTTCATACCGGAAGCGGAAGAGATTACGGAATTGACCAACTCGTAGGCGCTGACAAAATAGGAAATGAATACGTTTTTGTTAGAGGCAGTGGATCGGATGGGTGGGAGAACATACTAATAGTAGCCTACGAAGATGATACTGATATTTACCTGGATGGGGATTTATCACTTGTATATGCAAATTTAGCTAAAGCCGGGGACTATGTTTTAATAGAGGGAAATGAATATAGAAATGGTGGATCAAATAGAACACTATATGTTAGTACATCTAAAAATGTTTACGCTTGGCAGGGTATAGGCGGAACAACTAGTGAGGCCAATCAAGGAATGTTTTTTGTTCCTCCACTTTCCTGTCAAAGTCAGGGAGAAGTAAACAACATTCCTTTTATTGATAAAATTGGAACAGCTGATTTCCCAGGATTTGTAACCATTGTGACCAATCTGACAGCATCTGTTACTTTTTCAGACGATGCAAATACTAATAAATCTCTAGACGATTCAAGTTTTGATGGTGGCGTAAGCGTTACGGGTCCAGAGATAGTATCAGGGGCTGATTATAAAGCCTATATTATTGAGGATCTAAAGGGAAANGTTTCCATTAATTCAACCGAAGAACTTTATTGTTCATATTACAACCAAAATGGTGCAGCAACTTCTGGAGGTTTTTATTCCGGTTTTACTTCAGCTCCAGAAACAATTATTGAGTCACCTGTTTTAAGTGGAGAAGTATGTTTGCCCAATGTGCAATTGAGAGCATCAGGTTTGGATGCATATGACAGCTATAAATGGTTTTATAATGATGGAAGTGGTTATGTAGATATTGGAGTTAGCGTAAACCCTTATTTACCAAATGCTCCAGGTTCTTACAGAGTCAGAGCTGAAATAACATGCGATGGGGTTACAACAAGTGTTGCATATTCCAAACCAGCCGTGGTGAGTAATTGTCCACCAGATTTTGATGGTGACGGTATAAATGATAATATTGACTTGGATTTGGATAATGATGGCATCCTAAATAGTTATGAATCTCTTGGGGATTATCTACTCGATATTTCTGATATTAATGATCCTTTGATCATTAATGCTGCTACTATTTCAGACGATGCAAATATTACAGCAGGAGCCTACACTGTTTCAACCGTTATTGCAACAGGAAGCTCTATAAATCAAATTTCAATTGGAGAATTAAGTTCTACTTTGACCGGTGGAGGGAATCAAAATATAATTGAATGGAACTTTATTGACAAAGTAAATTTTAAATTAATTCACAGTCTTAATAATAATCATTCATTTTTGGATGGCGAGTCGTTTGTCATATCAACAAGTTCAGTAAGCCAGAGCATCTCCCTTTTAAATCCAAATAATGATTTATTGGTCGATACCAACTATGATAATGACTACGAAAGTGGCCTTACCCTTCATTCCTCAAATGAAATAAGGTTCAAGTTTAATAGCTCAGTTACGACAAGTCCTACTTTTTCATTTTTAGGTCAAAATATGCAAAACCTAACTCTAACTCATGTTAACAGTGGAGTAACCACTTCAGTTTTTAATTGGAATTTATTGTTACATCAAAATTTCTTAGATACTGATGGAGACGGTACCGCTGATTTCTATGACCTTGAAAGTGATGGTGATGGTTGTTCAGATGTTATTGAAGCTGGCTTTACAGATAGCGAATTTGACGGTATTTTAGGTGCTTCACCACCCACTGTCAACCAATTTGGTCTAGTTTCTGGATATGATGGATACACTGTACCTAATGATGCTGATCTCTCTGGAGTCTATGACTTTCAGGAGGTGGGGAGCGCGGCTTTGCCGGCCAACATCATTACGCAGCCAAATGTGCAAGCTATTTGTTTGGGTGGTAGTGCGAATTTTGAAGTGGATACCGATCTATCTCAACCCGTTTTCCAATGGCAAATATTTGATGGTACCGATTGGATTGATTTAAGTGACGATGGAACATATAGCAATACTAGCTCCTCTGTCATGATTGTAACTCCTGCAGATAATTCATTAGACAACACTTCCTATCGTGTTACTGTGGCCGAAGGAAATTATCTATGCAACCCTGTTATTTCCGATATAGCTTTGCTAAATATGGAACCTCCAAAAGTCTTTACTATAGAACCTGAGTTATTTAACCTCAGTGAGACGGATTCTCCTACTATTTTTAGTATTACTTTAGAAGAGGCTCCAGCCTCAAACGTTGTATTAGACATCTCAAATCCTGATATTACTGAGGCAATAGTTTCCCCTACCCAGGTAACCTTTACTCCTGCCAATTGGAATGTTACTCAATCTGTATCTATAATACCTAAGGAAGACGGACTTTTGGATGGTGACCAAATTATTTATCCCACTGTTTCGGTCAATGTTGCCTTGACCCAAAACTGCTTCACTAATGCCGAAGCAAAGACAGTTACATTATCGATTTTGGACGTAAATTCGGCAGGATTTGAAATTGTTCTTTTGGACAACATTTCCAGTGAAAATGGAGATGAGGCTTCTTTCTCTATAAAGCTGTTATCCAAACCATCTGGTATTGTAAGACTTGAGTTATCATCGAGTGACCTAACCGAGGGACAGTTAGGAATTGACTATGTTGAGTTCAGTCCTTTTAATTGGGATTCCCCCCAAACCATAATAGTAACTGGTTTACCTGATCCTATACCGATTAAGGATGGCAATATTGCTTATCAAATAATTACTGGAAATGTCAGTTCAACTGATGCTAATTATAACGCATTAGACGGGGGTTCGGTTGACGATGTCGATTTAATTAATCAAGATAATTTAGGCCCTGGAATTGAATTGACCGTTGTAGGTGGATCAGCAGAAACGGATGAAAATGGGAGTTCATTTGTCGTTCAGTTTAATTTACTTTCTCAACCCTTTGGTGGAGCAGACGTAAGCTTTGGATTGTCAATTTCGGGGGATCCAGGAGAGGTATCCCTATCAGCATCATCGGTTACCATCTTAAATGCAGATTGGAACAAGCCCTTTAATAATCAAATTACTATAACAGGACTGGATGACACATTGATTGATGGAGATATTTTTTTGGTTTTAGAAACTGCAGACCCCATCTCAGCCGATGTGGTTTACGATACTTTGGATGAGTTTGATGTAGCAGATTTAATCTTTCGAAATTTAGACAACGATCAGCCTGGATTTAGTATTGGAGCTATATCAAATAATCTGAGTGAGAATGAAAATATTGGCAGTTTTACTGTCGTTTTGGATATAGAACCTAATAGCGATGTCTTTTTGAATGTTGCCTCCAATGATATTGGGGAGATAGCAGTTGATTCTAACTTCCAACAATTGCACTTTACTCCTTCAAATTGGAATACACCTCAAACGGTTTTAATAATGGGGGTTGATGATACTATTATCGATGGAGATCAGTTAACTCAAATTACGGTCTCGGTTGATGCCAGTTCTGACCCCAGTTTTTTAATGGAGCCCTCTCAACAGCTAGATGTGATTAATATCGATAATGATCTAGCCCAAATCATTATAGACCCCATAGATCAACTNAGTGGAGAAGACGGATCATTGGCAAGCTTTTCNGTGCGNCTCAGTGCCNCNCCTNCTGCACCGGTTCAAATTAGCTGGGCAAGTTCAAACATCAATGAGGGATCACTTTCGAGTTCTACAATAATTTTTTCTGCCACTAATTGGGATCAGCCTCAAATCATCACGGTCATTGGAGTTGACGACCTCATTCCCGTCAATGATGGTGCTATCAATTACAGTATTTTTATCACTGCCATTTCAAGTACAGATCCTTTTTTCGGTAATATCATTCCTGCCAGTNTAGATCCCGTNGCGATGATCAATCAGGACAATGATTTTGCAGGAATTACTATCTATTTGTTGGAAGACGATTATCAAACCGATGAAAATGGGGACCAACTTAAGATTGCTTTTTCACTAAACACCAAACCAATGAACGGAAAAGACGTCACTTTGCCTGTTGCTCTTATGGAAAATTCCGATGAAATNGCTTTANTGGAATCAGAGATCACCATTGAAAATGAAAATTGGGATGATCCTGAATCAAATGTACTTATCCTATCCGGTTTGGATGACTTTTTGTTGGACGGAAGCCAGNAGGTNANTTTTGTAACTGGAGATCCACNNTCAACAGATTCTGCNTATNACCAATTAAATGCCAATTCAGTAGCCGATTTAATTTTAGTCAATTTAGACAATGATTTTCCNGGAATTATTCTCAGTGGAGCAGTCGCCCCTATTTCTGCTGCAGAATCTGGAACTGTTACTACCTCCTTCCAACTACTTTCATCCCTNAGTGAATCGGGNAGCTCAACAATTCTGTCCATTAAATTGAATTCTCAACCCAATGCAGATGTCATAATTAGNTTTACAATTCCAGACCCTACTGAGCTTNCGCTAAACAAAGCCTATTTGACCTTCAGCCCCCAGAACTGGGATCAGCCCCAAACTATTACTCTAATAGGGGTCGATGATTACCTTTTTGATGGAGATATTTTTACAAGCCTATTGATCTATGTCGATCCTTCTTCGCCTGATACCGATTATTTAAATGCCGATTTTCTCAAAGTTGATCTTGTAAACCAAGACAATGATTTGGATCATGACAATGACGGCATTCACGAAATCAACGACAATTGTCCTTTCGATTTTAATCCTAATCAAGAAGATCTAGATAGGGATGGTATTGGTGATCTTNGCGNCCCCGACATTGATGGGGATGGAGTATCCAATATTCAAGAAGCCATAGATCAAACTGAGCCCTATAATAATTGTGATTTTCTGTATGCAAGTATCAGCCTTNTCATTAACGCTGATCAGGATTGTGATCAGGATGGTGTTCCCAATGATATTGATTTGGATGATGATAATGATGGCATTTTGGATACCGATGAAACACAAGAGGATTTTGATTCAGACGGTAAAAGTAATAGCTTAGATTTGGACAGTGATGGAGATGGNTGTTTCGATACCATTGAAGCTGGNTTTGAGGACCCAGATCAAGATGGAATTTTGGGAATCAGCCCTGTNGAGGTTGATGCACAGGGAAGGGTCATTAATAGCAATGGCTATACACCAGCAGAGGATCGTGACAACTCCGGTCAATTCGACTATTTAGAATTGCCTAAAAGCCCAACCTTTAGCCTGCAAAATTCTGTTACTATGGCATTGATTCCCAATCAAAATATGATTTTGTCTGTACAGTTNGATAACAGTGAAATNTTTGATATTCAATGGCAGATTTTGAGACCATCTGAGTCTAACTGGCAAGATTTGGAAACNTCAGAAGCCTTCACAGGGGTGAATTCCAAAAATTTGGTTTTACTCAATCCACAAGAATCTCTCGTTGATTNCAAAATCAGAGCNGNAATAAGTTCAAAAAACTATGCCTGTGACCCCTCTAATTTCTCCCAAGAAATCCTTCTCATTTATCAACCCCTATTTATCCCCAACGGGTTTTCACCAGATAATGATGGAGTAAATGAAAACTGGATTATTGATGGGTTGGGGAAATTTCCTGATCATATGTTGACGATTTATTCTCGTTGGGAAACTATTATTCTCAAAGAGGCACCTTATAAAAATGATTGGAAAGGAGAATTAAGAGCCTCTTATTCTAACTCGAATGAACAAAACTTACCTGAGGGAACATATTTTTATATTTTAGATTTGGCTAATGGTCAGCCCCCATTAAAAGGTTTTATATATTTGAAAAGATAATCTTAGAGCTTTTATCTTTCAATGAATAATTACTTTTGGTTAGTTCTTTCACTTGTTTGGTTTGGATTAATTGTTTACTTAATTTTTTTCAATCCTCTAATTGAGGATAATGCTGAACCCTGGTTTAAAAACCGCGACAAACTGGGACATTTTATATTTTATGCCTTACTGAGTTTGTTTTTAAGTAAGTCTTTCTCTCAAGAAATTATTATACAAAACCCTTTGTTTAGTGGTGTAAAAGTTTCTCTTATATTCGGTTTTGTTATTGAGTTGGGTCAACATTTTTTTACTTACAATCGCTATGGTTCTATTTCGGATATTTTGGCAAATGCACCCGGGATTCTGCTCATTGTTGTTATTATTTACATTTACCCAAAACTCTTCCGATTCAACCCTAAGATTTGAATATGCGCGTGAAATTCCATAAAGTATTACTAAAAAAAAGGTTTCCTTTAGCTATAAGCAGGGGGGTAAGGGGAGATTCCCATAACCTTTTTGTCTCTATTGAAAAAGACGGGTTTATGGGTTGGGGAGAGGCTGCTCCTGGCAAAAATGAAAAAGCCGAGACAGTAGAGGAAATGCAAGATCAACTGGCTGCTTTTTTGGAGCAAGGAATAGATCCCTATAATATCGAATTACTAAATCAAAGGGCCAAGCAAATTGGAATTGCTCCATGCGCCTATGCAGCTTTGGATATTGCCCTATGGGATTGGAAAGCAAAAAAAGCCCAACTACCACTTAATCAGTTACTCGATTTCCCTCGGCCCACTGTCCCCACCTCTCTTACCTTAGGGATTATTCCTCCAGATCAGGTCAAAGAAAGAATTCAACTGATGCTAAATAACTCCTCCGCAAAAGCCCTAAAGATAAAACTCGGCTCCCCAAGGGGAGTTGAAGCTGATCAACAAATGTTCAACCAAGTGCTTGAAAGTACCCATAAACGTAAACTCAAAATCAGAGTGGATGCCAACGGTGGCTGGTCCACTAAAGAAGCAATTTATATGATGAAATGGTTGGCGGACAGAGGGGTCGAATATATTGAACAACCGTTGGATCAAGGGAATGAGTCCGAGCTTAAATATCTNTATCCCAATCGTCCACTACCCATTTATATTGACGAATCTTTGCGATATGCCGATGATGTNNGTAAATGGGCTNATNACATCGATGGTGTGAACATTAAATTGATGAAATGNGGAGGAATTACNGAGGCCATAGAGATTATCAAAATGGCAAAAAAATTTCATCTNAAAACNATGATAGGCTGTATGAGTGAATCNTCGGTTTCCATAGCTGCNGCANCTNCAATNTCAGGAGNNATTGACCAANTNGATCTAGATTCNCAATACAATTTGGCACCTGACCCNGCCAAAGGAACTCAATTATGNAATGGNGTAACCCTTGCTGATNTTGTTCCAGGACATGGAGGANCNCTAAAACCCGAATANCATGCTTAAACCCCATCAAAGAGTNGCACTTTATATGGAGGGCTATATTCACANTGAATATGTNAAAATGGGATTAGGAGTNATNCGGTATCTTCAAAATCCCATTGTGGGGATAATTGACTCCAATCANGCAGGAAGGAATATAAATCAGGAATATANCATAGATAGAGATATNCCCATTTATAAAAAATTAGATCAAGTTATTGANCAAGGCGCTGAGGTTTTAATTTTAGGTATAGCTCCTTCTGGTGGCAAGATACCCGATACTTGGCATTCTGTAATCNAGNAGGCTTTANATAGTGGTCTAAGTATTATNAATGGACTNCANGACTCCCTTGGNCCCTCATTTTCCNACCNCATACAAAACCCCACTCAATGGATATGGGATGTCAGGGTCCCCCAATTTACCCCCAAAATTGCNTCNGGTCGTGCNGCAAAANTAACNAATAAGCGTCTGCTTATGATAGGAACAGACATGGCTTGTGGNAAAATGACTGCTGGTTTGGAAATTTACCGCTGGGCGCAAANTAACNAAATTGATACCGCTTTCGTGGCAACTGGACAAATTGGTATAACACTTATGGGTAGNGGAATTCCTNTNGATGCNCTNAAAGTAGATCATGCCTGTGGGGCAGTAGAACAAATGGTAGTAAATNACAGTGAACGCTCCTTGGTAGTTGTNGAGGGACAAGGGTCTTTATTGCATCCNGGCAGTGCCGCAACNCTTCCCNTAATGCGTGGCNCTTGTCCTACCCATATGATCCTCTGTCATCGTGCTGATAAAACTACTTTAAGAAATCCCNANTCCATCAAAATNCCAGATCTACGAGATTTTATNNCNCTNAATGAANCATTAGCTTCTGTAGCNGGCACNTATGGTAATCCAAANGTTGTGGGNATTGCNCTNAATACAGTTAATCTGCNGGAAAAAGAAGCAAAAAANTACATTANCAATTTAGAAAGTGAATTNAAAATTCCTGTTACCGATGTNCTTCGATTTGGGGTTGAAAAAATAGTAAAAGATTTTTTATAAACTATTTGCAGTGATAATCNGCTGCNCGGGTTGCGATCTGATTGTTTGGCTTTACATTNACTTTATAGCCCAAGGAATTGGCCCAACCTTTTGTGGCTGAGATCAATTTGTTTGACTTAAAANTTTTATCGCTGTTGTAATCCATATCAATTTCAACNCTAACNCTTACCTGATGNGTGAGCCANTCAGCTACATCAATACTCATTTCTGCNTCCTGCCATAANCTGGTCCACATATCCTCGATCAATANNTCCNNCTTTTTACTTAGNATATAGTGCACGCCTCTGCTCCCAAAACGGTAGGCGATNACTGTTGCATATTTTGTTGATTTACCTATATTTTGAGAATCAGACCCNATGTGTATCNGAACGTTGGGATATTNTTTGAGAATATTTAGTGTATGCTCAATGGGNTCTAATCGATGGCCNTGAATGTCTNTNAATATCCTCATAAATATAACTCGAAGATAGGGAAGCCATCTAAAAAAATGGTTTTATTTTTGGATTAAAAATATGATGTACGAAACTATATTTAACCTTTTCAATTCGGGGATTTTGCTTTTTTGGATGCTTCTTTTGTTTTTCCCAAAGAAGGGTTTTACCCAAAGAATTATTGCTTTTCCTTGGGTGCCTTTGTCAATAGCTATAGGATATGTTTATTTTTTGAGTACTACTACGGGAACCTTCTCTGCCGATTTTTCCTCACTCAGTAGTTTAACAGAAATGTTTCAAAATGCCGAACCTCGTGGAGTGGCTGCTGGATGGTTGCACTA
This sequence comes from Flavobacteriaceae bacterium, assembly GCA_002687665.1. Taxonomy (GTDB): domain Bacteria; phylum Bacteroidota; class Bacteroidia; order Flavobacteriales; family Flavobacteriaceae; genus UBA8316. The sequence continues at coordinate 3,870 of NZAX01000034.1, read as the reverse complement.
TTTGGCATTTGATTTTTGGGTTGGGTGTTGGATACTCAAAAACAGTCAGGAAAAAGAAGTAAATCACTTTTGGATGATATTGCCATTACTCTGTACTTTTATGTTAGGACCGGTGGGAGTTTTGATATATACTTTGGTACTTTTTACCCAAAAAAAATTATTTGCTAAAACAACATGATCAATTCTTTTTTCTTACTCACTTTGGCTCTTGGGGTTGCCACTGGTGCCTTGGGAGGCTACATTGCTGAAAAAAAGGGGAGAACTCAACGCTTTGGGTTCATAATTGGTTTTCTTTTTGGACTCATCGGTGTATTAGGGTTATTGCTTATGGCTGATAAATCCAAAAACGATGACCTTTCAGACAGGTTGGATTAGATTATATATTAGAAAACACTTTTCCAAATCACATTTCCCAACAGGGTACTACACCCTAGGATTATTGGATACAAGATAAATAGCCAAATCCCATCCTTAAAATTTAGAGCATTTCCACTCCCCCATTGGTTGAGAAAGTCATACCAGGTTTTAAGACCTAGTTGAGCAGCCAAGAAATTAGCTAATATGGCAACTACCAATATTACCAATCCAGTAAAATAAAACTTAATTAATTCCATAAATTCCTATAATTTGCAGTTATAATTTAAGGAAATGCTGAGAAAGCTTCTAAAAATTTTACTGATTATTCTCTCTCTAGTTTGCTTTTATGTAGTTTATCTGATGTATTCTAAATTGTCCTTCATTGACACACCCTACCTCTATGGGGGTATTGTGCTTTTATTGATTGGACTTTTACTTAACATAAAGAAATAAAATTATTCTTTAATCAGAATATAGGTTGCTTTTACTCCTGTAGCAAGATTCCACTGATTGGCTGCAGTCATATCACCATTTTCATCATAGACCCTGACCTCGGCCGTGTTGGGTCCTGAAGAACCTTGATTGAGGGCTACAAAATCAATTTTATTAAAACCAGGAACTAGCTCTAAAGTTAACCCAACGAAACGTTCTACCAACAATACATTATTTTTAATAACTATATCGTTATGAAGAATTCTTACACGATCTCCATCTGGATACTCATGGTCTCTATAAATGATACGGGCTTGACTGCCCTGAATTCTATAATCCCCCATAAATTGATTGGTTCTATATTTTTTTGGGTCTTTGCCTGCTTCAACCCCTTTGACTTTGAGTTTTGAAAGATAAATGTCACCGGGGTTCAAAAATTTTTCTTGTTCTTCCATATTTGTTTTGGGACTGTCATCATCGAGCGCTGGGTCGGTCATGTCCAGGGGTTTTTCCATAAAATCACCTTTCAAATAAGGACTTTCTTCAGGCGGAGGTCGGAAAAGTGAATTCGAATCATCATTATTGTTTGACGGAAAATTGAAAGAGGGGTTTTTATTCTCTACTTGTGCGAAAGTTAATTGAAATCCTATAACCAATCCAAACCAAATGTAGAGAAAGGAGGCTCTCAAACTTGAATCTATAGGCGAGAATCTTGTCAAGCAATTTAACATTTCCAACTTATCAAAAACATTTTTTTATACAAACCTATTTAAAAATTAAGAACTGTGTGATTGTTTAGTAATATTTTATAAGGTTTATAGATTAATGGTTATTTTGGTGTATTAAAAAATAGATAATGGATTTAGTAGGAATAGATTGGGCAATTATTATAAGTTTTTTTTCAATCTCACTCTTTATAGGGGTTTGGGTTTCTAAAAGAGCGGGATCTTCCAGTAGTGAATTTTTTCTTTCTGGGCGAAATATGCCTTGGTGGTTATTGGGGGTATCAATGGTGGCTACAACTTTTTCAACCGATACACCAAATTTGGTTACGGATATTGTGCGAAACAATGGTGTTTCTGGAAACTGGGTTTGGTGGGCTTTTCTTATCACAGGCTTGCTCACAGTATTTGTTTATGCGAAATTGTGGCGTAAGTCAAATGTAAAAACAGATATCGAATTTTATGAATTTCGCTATGGTGGTGAGCCTGCAAGTTTTCTTCGAAAATTCAGAGCACTCTACTTGGGGGTACTCTTCAACGTGATTACAATGTCTTCCGTAACCTTGGCAGCTATCAAAATTGGTGGCATCATGCTGGGCCTTGAGCCATGGCAAACCGTAGTCAGCGCAGGCTTGGTGACGGTTGCTTTCAGTGCACTGGGAGGTTTTAGAGGGGTGCTATATACTGATCTTTTATTATTTGTGGTGGCCATGGCAGGATCTATAGGTGCGGCCTATTACTTGGTAAATCTTCCCGAAGTTGGAGGAATTAATGCCCTTTTGAACCACGAAAATGTCAGCGATAAATTATCTATTCTTCCAGATTTTTCCAACACAGAAGCATTAATTACACTACTAATTATTCCCTTGGCAGTCCAGTGGTGGAGTTCGTGGTACCCTGGTGCAGAACCTGGTGGTGGGGGATACATCGCTCAGCGAATGTTGGCCTCTAAAGATGAAAATCACGCTATTGGAGCTACCTTCTTTTTTAATATTATGCATTATGCATTACGTCCTTGGCCATGGATTTTAGTAGCTTTGGCTTCTTTGGTGGTTTTTCCAGACTTGGCAAGTATCAAAGAAGCCTTTCCTTACATCGCCGACGATAAACTGGGTCACGACTTGGCCTACTCTGCGATGCTCGTTAAATTACCGGCCGGACTTATTGGTTTAGTTTTAGCTTCATTGATTGCAGCCTATATGAGTACCATTTCCACTCAGCTCAACTGGGGTTCCTCATATTTAGTCTATGATTTCTATCAAAATCAAATCAACCCCAATGCATCTGAAAAAAGATTGGTAACTGTTGGAAGACTTTGCACAATTGGCCTGATGGTCTTTAGTGCTATATTGGCACTTTTGTTACAAAGTGCGTTACAAATTTTTGATATTCTCCTAACCTTCGGAGCTGGAACGGGTCTTATTTTTATTTTGAGATGGTTTTGGTGGCGAATCAATGCCTGGAGTGAAATCTCTGCCATGTTTGCTTCAGGAATTTTATCCATATTACTCAAAACTACGAGTCTTGGCAACTATTTGTTTGCAGCCGAATCGGGAATTTTTTCCTCCTGGTTCGAATACCCTTTTGTCGTATTGGTGACTTCAGCCATCTGGATTACTGTAACCTACATGACTCCTGCTGAAGACAAATCTGTACTCAGAACATTTTATCAAAAAATACAACCAGGTGGCCCCGGTTGGAAAAAAGTAATCGATGAGGCAGAAAAAGAAAACATCAACATCACTGACGACAGTCAGGGATGGAGTGTTCCATCTGGAATTACTGCTATGATGCTGGGTTGTGGAATGATCTACGGATTCATGTTTGCAACAGGCTATTGGATCTATGGGGAGTATACTCGAGCAAGCGTAATCACTTTACTCTCTGTTGTTTTCGCAGTTTTATTAGTAAGAACTTGGAAGAATGTCAAGGTCAATGTGATGTGAATTTAGCCTATAAGTGCGCCTGCAATAGTAGCTGACATCAAAGAGACTATCGAACCTGCAACCATCGCCTTTAACCCTAGTTCACTTAAATTTTTTCTTTGTCCAGGAGCCAAAATGCCTATACCCCCGATCTGGATACCGATCGAGGCAAAATTGGCGAAACCACAAAGCATATAGGTAGCCATTACAACCGACTTTTGGTAACCAAAATGTAATGTACTGTTTGCTGATTTCAGTTCTGCCAGTTGGACATAGCCTACAAATTCACTCGCTACTGTTTTTATCCCCAAAAGCTGGCCCATAAGGGCCATATCATCTGCTGCTACTCCTATGAGCCACATCAGGGGGGCAAACAAATATCCCATAACAAATTCTAAAGAAAAAGAATTAAAGGGTGTGTTTTCATTTACCCA
>NZAX01000033.1 GCA_002687665.1 Flavobacteriaceae bacterium | reverse complement strand
TTATGTTAGGCCTAGGAGAAAAGGAAGAAGAAATATATGAGACCTTGCAGGATCTTAGAAATGCATCAGTAGAGGTGGAAACAATCGGTCAATACCTTCAACCCACCAAAAAGCATTTACCAGTAAAATCCTTTATTTCACCCGATACTTTTAAAAGGTACGAAACCGTTGCTAGGGATTTAGGTTTTAGACATGTAGAAAGTGGCCCATTGGTTCGATCCTCCTACAAAGCACACAAACACGTTAACTAGAGTGCTCTTATCATCTTTTCAAAAAGATGTTGTTCTTCGTCAAAGACAAAATCAAGTTCAATCCTAAGACAATACAGCTTGGAGTTATTCAGGGTTTTTTCGAGTTTGACGAAATCCTTCTCCGTCGTCAGTATTAGTTTTTTTTCAGCACGATCATTTATCATCTGTGCATCAGCGAGCGAATAACGGTGATGGTCTTTAAACTTTATATGATCAAATGTTTTGTATTTTTTTTTCAAATGAGTAATCAAATGGTGGGTATCGGCAATTCCCGTTACCAGTAAAAAATCTTCACCCGACAATATGCTCGAGTCGATTGATTTGTCGGACCTCATTAGCACATCTGCGTAACGAATTTTGGTGAAAAAGACCGGAATATTTATATTAATTTTTTTTAAAATAGTTTCTTTTTGTCTTACGGACAAATCCTCCGGTGTACTTGTGACCAATAAAACATCAGCCCGTCTGACCCCCGATCTGAATTCTCTTAAATCCCCGGCAGGAAAAATAAAATCTTTGAAATAAGGACGCTGGAATGAGGAGGTCATGATCATCATTTGAGGGCAAACCCAACGGTGTTGCATCACATCATCCAAGACCACAAAATTGGGTGGAGTCGCCATTTTTTCCAATGCTTTCATCCCAAGGGTTCTTTTTTCAGAGACCGCAACAATCGTATCGGGATAACGCTTAAAAAACTGAAACGGTTCATCTCCCAGACTTGTGGGGTTATCATTTGGACCAGCAATGATCAAACCGCTGGTTTTTCTTCCATAGCCTCTGCTTAACGTAGCTATACGATGATGCTTTAGCATTTTGATGAGGTACATCACCACTACCGATTTTCCAGTTCCCCCCATGGCCAGATTTCCCACACCAATCGACTTGATTAAAGTTTTTTTGGAGGCTAATATCCCCCAATCAAACAGCTTATTCCTGAAGGCCATTATACAACCATAGAAGATTCCGAATGGAAAAAGAAGTAAGCGTGATATTTTCAATTTATCGATAACTCTGTCAAATTTAATAAAACCCCTAGTAGAATTGAAAAATCAGGGGGTTTCCTGTCCCAGAAAGATAATATTATATTTGCAAAGAATAGCATAGAAATGAAGATTCAGAAAATCATATCAATTCTGGAAAAATGGGCACCAAGAGCCTATGCAGAGGACTTTGATAATGTAGGTCTACTGGTTGGAAAGTCAGAAGCTGTATGTACTGGAATACTGATTACCCATGACGTACTTGAAAATGTGGTTGATGAGGCAATAACCAAAAAACACAATTTAATCGTATGCTTTCATCCCATAATTTTTTCGGCCTTAAAAAAATTAACCGAGAAAACATATGTGGAACGAGTGGTAGCAAAAGCGATTAAAAACGACATTGCCATATATGCAATCCATACGGCGCTGGACAACCTCAAGAAAGGCGTAAGTCACTCTTTAGCCAATGCTTTGGGGTTAAGTGATATTAAGATACTGATTCCACAACAGAATACTTTAAAACAATTGACTGTGTATGTCCCCAAAGAAAATGCTAATTCCCTCTTGGAAAAGCTCTATGAGGCCGGTGCAGGAGCTATGGGCAATTACGACCAATGTAGCTTTGTCACCCCTGGAAAAGGATCATTCAGAGGAAATGAAAATTCCAAACCCTACCTGGGCAAACCAATGAAACGTGAGGAAGTCGAAGAGGTCCAACTTAACTTGGTTTTCCAAAAACACTTGGAACAAAAAATACTGCAAACCCTTTTTGAAAATCACCCATATGAAGCAGTTGCTTTCGAGCTTCATCAATTGGATAATCAAAATTCTGAAATCGGTATGGGCAGTGTAGGAAAATTAAAAGAAGAAATGACAGAAAAATATTTTTTGAAGTGGTTGGGACAAAAACTGGAAATAAACTTCCTGCGGCACTCTCCTTTCCTCAATAGAAAAATAAAAAAAGTAGCTGTCCTTGGGGGATCGGGAAGTTTTGCCATCCCTAATGCAAAAGAAATAAATGCAGATGTTCTGGTTACTGCCGACCTTAAATACCACGATTTTTTTCAAGCAGAAAATCAAATATTTTTAGTCGATGGCGGGCATTACGAAACAGAACGTTTCACAAAAAAATTGATACACGACCATCTTATCGAAAAATTACCTAAGTTTGCAATCGCTTTATCTAAATCGATAACCAATCCTGTAAATTATTTTTACAATGGCAAAAAAAAATGAGGTATCCGTAGAAGACAAACTTAGAGCCCTTTACGATTTACAACTTATTGATTCACGTGTTGATGAAATTCGAAATGTTAGAGGTGAATTACCCCTTGAAGTCGAAGACCTTGAATATGAGATTGCAGGTTTGGAAAAAAGACTTGATAGCTTCAACCAGGAATTAAATGATTTTGATTTCCAAACTAAAGAGCAAAAAAACAACATTGAGATTGCCAAGGAGGAATTCAAAAAATATGAAGAAAAATTAAAAAATGTTCGTAACAATAGAGAATACAATTCCATTGTAAAGGAACAAGAGTACCAAGAACTCGAAATTCAGTTGGCAGAGAAACGCATAAAAGAATTTGCTGCAAAAAAAGACCTCAAACTTGAAGCAATTGCCCAGCTTGATGAAAAATTAAACGAGCGTAATAAACATTTAAAAGCCAAACAAGGAGAATTAGACGAAATCCTCAAGGAAACTGAAAAAGAGGAAAATATTCTGGCCAAAAAAGCGACTGAATACCAAGGTAAAATTGAATCGCATCTTTTTCAAGCCTACCAAAAAATTAGAAAAAATGTTAAAAACGGAATGGCGATAGTTGCAATCGAAAGAGGGGCATCTGGCGGATCATACTTCACCATCCCTCCTCAGATTCAGATGGAAATTGCTTCCCGTCAAAAAATCATTACCGACGAACACAGTGGCAGAATCCTTGTTGATCCTGAGTTAGCAAAAGAGGAACGCGAAAAAATGGATGCTATTTTTTCTTCAAAAAAATAGTCGTTAAAAGCTAAATCAATCGGACCATTACACTAAATAAAACTTATTAGAATGCGTTTAATAATCGTGTTCCGCCCAAAAATAATTATTAGCTTAGGTTAATTTTTCTCCCATTACTACTAAAGTACCTTCCCAATCCTCTTTTACTGATAAATGTCGGAAGCATACGTTTTTAAAACCTGCCTTTCTAAAAAAATTGACCCAAGTGTTTATTGGGAGGAGTTGCATAATATTTACCCCACAATCCTCCTGCCAATTATGACAGGAGGTGTTTTCATAATAAAAATCAATCCCCATGATGAGTTTACCTTTAGGATTGAGCCAAAAATCAAAAATGTTCTGAATCAAAGTATCCGGATTTTCTACATAATAGAAAACTTCCATGGAATGGACTATATCAAATGTCATTTCGGGTATCCATTGTCTGATGTCCTCACAATAATAATTCCCTATTTCATCAACGGATTTGGCCTTAGCGATCATACGAACTGAACCATCAACACCAGCAGCAAATAGGCATTCATTATTTTTAGCCATTTTTCTTACTACCCAGCCGTTACCACAGCCAACATCCAAAAAACTGAATTTTTTTTGGCCAGTTATTGCCAGTTTAAGCATTTCTTTGACAGAAACTGCATGCCCTTTGGCCATTCGCTCATCTCTGCCAATTAAAGCCCAATTATCAAAAACATCTATTGGATCTTTTTTCATTTAAACTATTATTATTTGAAATTAATGAGATTTTTTTGGTATTGTAAAACACAGTGAAAATAATTGTAAAAAATTTCTAAAATATTTAAAAACGATTAGTTGACTCGTATTATTTTGAATTTAAAATTATGGAATTAACTATTTAAATATTAATTATTATTAGAGCCTAAAATTAACAGGATATTTGAGAGTAGATTTGGCAAGATCAGGTATTTTCAGAAAAATTAATTGCGAGATTTAACAAGACTCCTATCAAAAAAAATTATTTAAAAAAAGGAAATTGAGGTTAAGAAAAAAATTGATGCAAATCTATGATATGACAACTAAAATTTATTTTTTAATTCAACTAAATTATTGTAAGTTTCTTTATAAACTAAATTTGAAAAATAAATTATATGAAAAAACATTTTTTAACATTAATGGTAGCCTGTTTGTTCATTTCATGTCAAAAACCAAATGAAATAAAAATTACAAAAATAGAAGGCTCCCCAAAATATGAGAATTCTAAAATATTAGGAGTTGATCTAAACTTAGATGAAGAACTAGAATTTTCTTTTGAATTGGAAAATTATGAACTTGGCATACAAACACCGCGTGATTTTGAATATACTTTGGCAAACTCAGTTAAGGGGCAACATATCCATCTTATAATAAATAATGATCCATATTCTGCTCATTATTCACAAAAATTTAAAAAAAAACTTAGCAATGGTAATAATGTAATTCTTGCCTTTTTATCAAGATCATATCATGAATCCGTAAAAAACAAAAATGCCTTTTTATTTACTCAATATGGTGATGGAGAAAAAATAAATCTTGATCAGGAATTTCTTTTTTATAGTAGACCAAAGGGTGTTTATTCGGGAAAAGATACTGAAAAGTTATTATTGGATTTTTATTTAATCAACACAAATATTTCACCCAATGGTAATAAAGTAAGGGCAACCATAAACGAAACTGTATTTTTAATTGATAATTGGGCTCCATACTATATTGAGGGGTTACCTAAAGGTAGAGTAGATATTAAATTAGAGCTTATTGACCCCAGTGGTAATCTAATTGACAGTCCATTTAACCCTTCATTAAGATCTGTGACACTTGAATAGATATAGCTAGTTTATTGGTTTTAAGTAAAGATTATTTCTCTGTATTTTAAAATAATAAACCCCAAATATTTTTTGTAACTTAAGGTTGTGAATTTCTATTTCACGATAAATATAACCCGTGTGGACTGGGTTTTATAATATAGTCGCGGGTGGAGAGAACGCACCCGGATCAATCGTTACAATAAGTTTAACGCAATAAAGATGATAAATCATGAGCGATAAGATTATAGTAGCACTAGAGCAAAACCAAGGTCATGCATTGGAAATGCTTAAGGATATAAATAAACATCTATTTTCTCAAAAAACAACTCAGAAAAGTAGAAAAAGAGTTAGAGGAAGTGTTTTTATTGATTAAAATATTAACCAAATTACAAAGAAAACTAGAAGTTTGTGGGCGCGAAGGGATTCGAACCCCTGACCCCTTGGGTGTAAACCAAGTGCTCTGAACCAACTGAGCTACGCGCCCGATTTTGATCGGTAAATATAGAGAAAAATCAATTCAATATGGTTTCTTTTTGACTAAGTCTATTTTAAATTCATTTCCTTATGAAATAGCTTATCAATAACGGTTGTGGGTTGACCAATATAATGTTCAAAATAGGTCTTTTCAACTTCTCGATCACAGTCGTGAACTAATATATGATGCGCTTTAAGCTTGGATGCAGAATAAATACTTTGCATTCTACCCGGTACTTTGTCGTTATACCCTCTTGGCCCATCAACAAATACTACATCCCAAACTGTATTTTTAATATAATCGGGTAATTTCATTTGCAAACGATGATCATTGTCGAGAAGTTTCCTCCAATTCTTTCTACGTGTCGAATAACTAACTTTTAAAACATTTATTTCAGGACTAAATTTTCTGGTAAACTTTATCCACTTTCTAATGTCTTCAAGAAAAAGGGTGTTTCCAGCTTTGTTCAGGGAATACCATAGGTTACTGTCTTTTCCAACACTGAAAACCAAAATATTTCCAGGGGCAAATCGCTTGATCAATTCCCCTATAAATTCATACTCAGCAGCGCTCCCATTACCAGGATTAGATGCCTCCAGGGATTCATATGGGTTCATTAAGTCTTGATTAAATAGAATGTAAATTTAATAAGTTTGTAAAGTTGATCCTCAAAATTTTAGAGAATTTCAGCCACCACAAAGGTACTTCCCCCTACATAAATAAAATCCANTANATCTGCTTGTTTCTTNGCGGCAAAAAANGCGGCTTCAANGGTTGNAAANATTTGATGGTGGATATCTAAATTTTGAGCAATNTGTTTCAAATCTTCAANAGGNATCGCTCGAGGGATTTGAGGNGTAGNNAGGTAATAATGAGCGTNATGAGGGAAAAGCTGAAGGATTTCACCTACAGGTTTGTCCTTGACAAAACCCAAAACCAAATGAAGCCGTCCATAGAGATGTGATTCAATCTGTGGAATGGTAAACCCCAATCCCTCTTTATTGTGAGCCACATCGGCAACAATCTTTGGAGCATCATTCAAAACTTGCCATCTGCCCTGAATTCCGGTATTGTCCACCACACTCAATAGGCCATTTTTTAATTTTTGGGAATGGAGTTTAAACCCATTTAAATGACTGAGTCCAACAATTGCAGTATGAATGTTCTGTCGCTGATAATATCCCTTAAGATCAGAGTTATACTCCTTTATATCCTTTTGATCTGCAAATATTATTTCAGCGTTTAACTGCCTAGCTTTTTCCCTGAATATCGCTTGGGTTTCTATTTGGGTTGAACCAATAATTACAGGTGTATGGTATTTGATGATACCCGCTTTTTCAGCGGCAATCTCTGCCAAACTATCTCCCAAAAATTGCATATGATCCCAGCCAATATTAGTAATCACACATAATTCAGGTTTGATCAAGTTGGTTCCATCTAATCTGCCTCCCATTCCAACCTCAATAACTGCTATATCGACTTTTTTTTCGAAAAAATAAGAAAAGGCCAACCCAACAGTCATCTCAAAAAAAGAAAGTGAATGAGATTCAAAATAACTGCGGTGGTTTAGAACAAAATCCACCACAAATGCTTTATCAATGAATTTACCATTGATTTTGATTCTTTCCCTAAAATCTTTCAGATGTGGAGAGGTATACAATCCTACTTTAAGTCCATGTTCTTGGAGTACAGAGGCCATCAAGTGAGCCGTTGATCCTTTTCCGTTGGTTCCGGCCACATGAATGGTTTTGATCCGCTCTTGAGGTTGATTGAGGTAGTTGCAAAAGTGCTGCATACGCGACAAATCTGGTCGATAAGCTTGGGCTCCTTTTTTTTGATACATGGGAAGTTGAGACAACATCCAGTCCAAAATGGTATCATAATTTTCCAATCTATTCTCCCAATTTGAACTGTATTACAACAAAACCGATTTGTTGGGCAGGAGCTTTGGCATCGGGAAACCATTTGTGCAGCATAGCGGTTTCTTTGGCGGGTTGAAGTAAACAGGGATGCGTATTGGTTGTTCCCTTGACCCCGGGCTCAGCTTGAACTACATTTCCTTTACGGTCTACGGTTATTCTGACCACCACAACACCTTCTTGATTACAAAGTTGGGTGACTTTTCCTCGGGACTCCAACCGCCGCCCATTCAATCCAAATCCTTTGCCCATACCACCGGGTCCGGCCAAATTGAAATAAGTGTTGGCATAAGGGTTGCCCTCGATTTTTCCCTTGTCTCCCTGCACTTGGTCATTGCCCTCTCCATTTTGAGCCTGTTTTTCCTGCTTCTTTTTTTGATTCACCAATTTAGACAAGATATTTTTGGTCGTTTGATCTACTTTTGGTTTGGGTGGTTCAACTTTTTTGGGAACTTCCTTTAAGGGTGGGCTTTGTTTATTTTTTGTTTTATCGGGAACAGCGACATCACTGCTCTCTTGGGTGGCTACTTTGGATTGTGTTACTCTCTTTGGTGCTGCTTTAGGACTTACTTTTTTAAGGGTAGGTTTTGGGGTTTTCTCTACAGTGACCGGTTTTTGAGGTTGTGTCTTGCCCATACCCTGAGAAGCATTACCGAAATTTACCTCCATCCCAAAGCTAATTGGTGGATCATAATACTTCAAACCCAATAGAAAAAATAAAATGATCAATAATGCAGTGATCAAAGTAGTTATGACTGCCGACTTTTTTTCGTGTGGTGTTTTGAGGTATTTCATGGTGCATCTACCGCCAAAACAACTTTGATGCTGTTTTGATTGGCAATATTCATTACATAAACCACCTGATCTATAGGAACCTTCTCCTCTGCCCTAAGAACGATGGCAGGGGCACTGGAACCTTTCAGTTTAGCAATCAATTCTTGTTCTATTCGAGATTTTGAAATCTGTTTGGAATCCAAATAAAATTGAGAGCGGTTGTTGATGGTCAAGGATACGGTATTGCGATTTTCTGTTTTACCTTTGGCCTGAGGTAGTTTGACATCAATAGTGTCAAGATTTTTGGCCAATGTTGAGGCAATCATAAAAAAGATCAATAACAGAAAAACAATATCCGTCATTGAAGACATATTAAATTCCGGTGTGATCTTATTTCTTCCTTTTAGATTCATCTTAGGCAGGTTCGTTCAATAAATCGAAAAACTCTAAAGAGGTGGCTTCCATTTGATAAACTACCTTATTGGTTTTTACCACCAAATGGTTGTAGGTGATATAGCCAACGATTCCTACAATAAGACCTGCAACAGTTGTTGTCATTGCGGTATAAAGTCCGTTAGATAAAAGTTGCATGTCAATATTACCACCAGCATTCGAAATCTCAAAAATCGATAAAATCATCCCAATAACAGTACCCAAAAAACCAATCATGGGAGCGGCACCAGCAATGGTAGCAAGGATGCTGACATTTTTCTCTAATTTATAAATCTCCAATCGGCCAGCATTTTCTAGGGTTGTACTGATGTCTTCCAGTGGTCTACCAATCCTGGACAGCCCTTTGGAGATCAATCGGGCAACGGGTTTATTCTCACTTAAACAAAGGGCCTGTGCCCCGTCAATTTTATGGTTTAAAACATAAGTTTTGATTTGTGCCATGAAATTGGAATTAACCTTGGTGGCAGATTTAATTGCAAATAATCGCTCAAAGTAAATATAAATGACAATGATTAATAAAAGAAAAAGTAATCCAATTATCAATTGACCACCCAATCCACCATCTTTAATCAGCTCCATCAGAGAAAGTGTTTTTTCGGTCCGAAGAGGGGTTTCTTGTGTTAGTATCATTAAGTCAAAGGTTTATAATTACAACGATGATGAACGAAAAAAATTTTACCGTACTACAAAATAAAATCCCGCATTAAAATAAAAGTTAGCGACCCTGCTATAAAACCTATCAAAGCCAACCAAGAAATTTTTTTCAAATACCAAAAAAAATCAATCCGCAACATTCCCATGGCCACCACACCAGCCGCTGAACCAATAATGAGCATACTACCTCCTGTCCCTGCAGAAAAGGCTATAAAATGCCAAAGTGGATCGTCGATAATTTCTGAAAACATTCCCATACTGGCGGCCACCAATGGAACATTATCAATTATTGCTGACCCTATTCCCAATAGCATCACCACAATGTCAGAATTGGGTATAGCTGTATTAAGAGAATCAGCAAATTCAAACAACAATCCCAAAGATTCTAGTGCTGCAACGGCCAATAAAATCCCAAAAAAGAAAAGTATACTGGGCAATTCTATCTTGGATAAGGAACTATGGACAGGACTGTGACTTGAGTATTCCTCATGTTCTTGATCGATTGAGGTAAATCCAAATTTAGCACTGCTAAAATACTCCGCAAATATTGCAACTAGAGCCAATGAAAGCATCATTCCCATATAGGGAGGCAAATGAGTAAAATTTTTAAATACGGGAACAAAAACAATTGCAGAAAGCCCAATGTAGAGCATAGGGGCTCCGTATTTGTGAGTGCCACTTTCTAATTCATCTAACTCATCGGCTATATCTCCTCTGAAAGCCGGTAGGGTGGAAGCAAGTAAAACAGGAACCACCATACAAACCAGTGAGGGTATCAGAAGATACATAATGAGTTTTAATGTTGTTACTTTATTTCCAATCCAAAGCATGGTAGTTGTCAAATCTCCTATTGGAGACCAGGCTCCACCAGAGTTAGCAGATATAATAATCAAACCTGCAAACCATATTCTGGTATTGCGGTCTTTAATGACTTTTTGCAATATAGTAATCAAAACAATGGTAGCGGTAAGGTTGTCAATGATCGCTGAAAGAATGAACGCCAAAACGGAGAAAATAAACAGCAAACCCTTTTTGGACTTTGTTTTAATAAAACTTTTGATGGTAGCAAATCCATTGAAATAATCAATGATTTCTACAATCGTCATAGCACCCAGCAAGAAAATAATAATCTCAGCAGTTTTGCCCAAATGATGTAAAAGAATCTCGTCCAAATGAGCT
>NZAX01000032.1 GCA_002687665.1 Flavobacteriaceae bacterium | reverse complement strand
ACCTGCAGTCGATCAAGTAAAGGGATCAATTTCATCACCACATGATAGTAGCAATACAACATTTGTAAATGCAGCTATTGAGGAAAATGTGAACCAAACCATTGACCAAATAAGATCCATGAGTCCAATTCTTAAGGATCTTGAGGATAAAGGGCAAATTCAGTTCAAAGGAGGTGTTTATAAACTGGCTTCAGGGAGAGTAGAATGGGTATAATTATTAGTTAAATTAATTTCTACAAAACAATATTAAACTGTGGTAAATTAAATATTTGTTTTGCAATAATTCAAAAACATATTTAGCCCTATCCTCTTTAAGTGAGCCTATTTTTACAACGCCATTACCCCAATCTTCCTGGGATTCTTTATTTGTTCCTCGTTTATAATATCTATAATTAAATTAGTCGAAAAATATTTAAATTTTAATAAATAATCTACTGTTACATATATGAGAATTCCTCTAGTTATAGAATAGGTAATCAATGTGCATTATGGTGGGGCTTATTTAAACTTTATTGTGATAAAATTATTAATCACAAAATCTTTTTGTTTTAAAGGGTTTAAGTCTATTTGGTTGTATTATATATGTAAAAAGTATTAGTTATGAATCCTAAGATTTCAATATTAGTAAGCATAATTGCACTAATTTATTGCAACAAAGTTGCCGGCCAAGTATACTACATAAGTTCCCCAGATTCACATTTAAACATCAGTGCAAATTTTACCAAAGAGACGTGCTTTAATATTGTTTTTAAAGGACAAAAAGTAGTTGAGAAAATATGTGTAGATTTAACTTTAAGTGACGGCAGAGCATTTGGGTCCTCTCCAAAAGTAGCAAGCACAAAGTCCGAAAAGTTCAATCAAACCATTGAAGTCCCAGTTCCAAATAAGGATAGAATTATTAAATCAGATTTTAATCAACTCACTATTTTTTTTCAAAAAAAATACAACTTAATTATTCGAGCTTACAATGATGGTTTTGCTTACCGATTTATCGATAACAAAAACAATTCTAAAAATGTAATTGATGAAAAACTCGAATTTCACTTTAATGATGGAACAAGATCCTACTTTCCTTGGGAGGAGTCTACCTACTCCCACAACGAAAGGTTATACAATCGAGTTGGAATTTCAAATTTAACTGATAAAGACTTTTGCAGTTTACCAGTCCTTTTCGATTCTAATGAAACCAAAATTTTATTCTCTGAAGCATCACTGTATGATTATCCAGGAATGTTCCTTGAAAAGACACCCTATAATACCCTTGTTTCAAAATTCCCAAGGTATGTTCTGAAAGCAACCTCAGCCATTTTTGACCCAACAAAAGGGGATCAAAAATTAGAGGGAACTGAAAATGATTCAGATCGGACACAACAAATTGTTGAAGAAGGGGATTATATCGCCAAAATTGATGGAAAAAAAGAATTTCCATGGCGTGTTTTCATTGTGTCTGAGGATGACAGAACCTTTGTGGAAAGCAATTTAATAACACAGTTGTCTGAGTCCTCAAAGTTAGAGGATACATCTTGGATAAAGCCTGGTAAAGTGGCTTGGGACTGGTGGAATGCAAACAATGTATATGGAGTTGATTTTAAAGCTGGAATTAATCAAGAAACCTATAAATATTATATCGATTTTGCTTCCAAAAATAATATAGAATATATACTGCTTGATGAGGGGTGGACAAAATCTACAACCCAAATCTATGAGGCAAATCCGAACATTCAAATTGAAAAGCTTATCGATTACGCATCTTCCAAAAATGTAGGGGTTTTTCTGTGGGTACTTTGGAAGCCACTTGACAAGGATATGGATGGGCTTCTGAAACTGTATTCTAGCTGGGGAGCTGCGGGTGTAAAAGTTGATTTTATGCAAAGAAATGACCAGTACATGGTTAGATCTTATGAGAAAATCGCTGAGGTAGCTGCAAAGTATAAAATACTGGTAAATTTTCATGGTGCGTTTAAACCCTCGGGAATTGAACGAATATGGCCAAACGTCATTACTTATGAAGGGGTGATGGGAAATGAACAAAATAAATGGAAAGTAAATCACTTTCCTTTTTCTGATAATATTTATCCAGTTGATCCAGAGCACAATTTAACCATACCGTTTATCAGAATGGTTGCTGGACCTATGGATTATACCCCAGGGGCTATGACAAACGCCAATCGTTTTGATTATAAATGGTCACCTGCCGACCTAAGTCCGCAAGGATTTAATGCACTTGGCCAACCTTTGAGCACCGAAGATAATATGCACGCGATCAACACGCGACCTATGGTAACTGGAACACGGGCTCATCAAGTGGCTATGTATACGGTTTTTGAGTCCCCACTTCAGATGATGTGTGATTCACCAAGCCTATACAAAAAAGAACAAGAAACAGTCGACTTTATTACGCAAATTCCCACGGTTTGGGATGAAACAATTGTTCTTGAGGCTGCCGTCTCAGATTATATCGTGCTCGCAAGAAGAAGTGGAGAAAATTGGCACCTTGGGGCAATGACTGACTGGGAACCAAGGGATTTTGAGATTCAACTATCGTTTTTAAATGAAAATACGGACTATTTCGTTCAAATCTATAAAGATGGAATCAATGCAGATCGCAATGCAATGGATTACAAAATAGATCAGAAAACAATGAACAGTGCCACACCACTTAATGTTCAAATGTCTAGTGGTGGAGGATTTTCAGCCATTTTCACGAAAAAGTAATTCAACAATTTACCTTAATACAACTATTAAATTTCTTTTTTTATTCTTGATCGTTTTTAAATATTACATTTTAGCTGAATTTACTTTGAAGAGAATAATACCTAATATCTTATAAGTTGTAGCTCCGACAGGAATCGAACCTGTATCTAAAGTTTAGGAAACTCTTGTTCTATCCGTTGAACTACGGAGCCATTACTGGAATCTAAATTTAAATAATTATTATATATTTAGTAGGATATAATAACAATCCAATTTAAACTTGAAGACAATTATTATTTACATAATGATGATACTGTTTTTTGGATGTTCACCGCTAAAGAAATTTAAAAACTCAAAGTCTATTTTTGAAAGTGAAGTACAAAAACTAGAAGCACTTACAGATTACAAAAAACTCGACAATTACATTCTTTTTATAGGCAGCTCTAGTATTCGTAGATGGGANAATATGGTCCAACAAATGGCACCATATCAGGTAGTTAAAAGAGGATATGGNGGGGCACACTTTTATGACTTAATTCATTTTACCGAGCGATTGGTTACNCCCCACNATAATGCAAAGGCTTTAATTTGCTTTGTTGCCAATGATATTTCTGGTAAGGACAAGGATCTGTCTTCCAAGGAGGTTTTTAGACTTTTCAAGTTTTTTACACGACAGGTTCATCGAATTCATCCAGAACTTCCAATCTATTTTATCGAAATTACCCCTACACCGTCTCGCTGGAAAGTTTGGGATCAAATTTCCGATGTGAACTCTAAAGTTCAGCAACATGCTGCTACTAATTCCATGATAAATTTTATTTCCACTCAAAAAAAATTTTTAGGACCTAAAGGTCGCCCCCGTCCTGATCTGTTTGTAAGCGACAGTCTTCACCTTAGTGATAAAGCTTATCGGTTGTGGTCTGAGATTATTAAAAATAAATTAACACAAATTCAACCATTATTAAATTAAAATATATTTCCATGAAGCCTTTCAAACTAATGAATTGTATTTTTCAAAAAACATTGATTTTGGTTACCATATTGATTCTTTTTCCAATCCAAGGGATTTCCCAAAATGAACAAAAGGCATCTACACTCAAAGGAAAAAACATCATCTATGTCTATGGAGGCTGGAAAGGACACAAGCCAAGGGAAAGTGTTGATTTGATGGTACCTAAGCTTAGAGCTGAAGGCGCCAATGTTAAGATTTTTGATACACTTTCGGTATATACCNATGAAAAGCTAATGGNAGAGACCGATTTGATAATTCAGATTTGGACCANNGGAAAAATAACCGAACAACAATTTGAAGGTTTGGAAAAAGCTATTATGAATGGAACAGGATTCGCAGGCTGGCATGGAGGTNNNGGCGATNCTTTTAGGGATAACCTGAAGTATCAGTTTATAGTGGGTGGACAATTCCTGTTTCACCCTGGAGGGCATATCGATCATTCCATTAAAATTATTGACAAAAGCGACCCTATAACACAAGGGCTAAAAGATTTTAATTTAAAGAAAACCGAACAGTATTATATGCTCGTTGATCCNAATATCAAGGTATTGGCCATTTCAGAATTTGATAGGGAAAAATACGAAAAACCNAAAAAAAAGGAGNATAAAATAACTGGAAGNACAATGCCAGTAGTTTGGAAAAAAAACTANGGAAAAGGGAGGATATTTTANTCTTCTATAGGNCATCACCTTACCGAATTTGAAGTNCCGGAGGTAATGACCATGCAGATGAGAGGATTTCGCTGGGCCTCTGAAGGNAAATACGCTGAAAAAGAGTTCACTATAACACCTGCATATATCAAATGATAGGTATAGGATATGATATTGGAAGCTCATTTATAAAGGCTGCTTTGGTAGAAGTTCAAACTGGAAATTCCATTGCAAGAGCCAGGGTTCCTGANGTGGAAATCNCTATGGAATCNCAGCAGGCGGGTTGGGCTGAACAAGANCCCAATATTTGGTGGGAATATCTTTGCAAAGCCACTCAAAAACTTTTGGCTGAAGCCCAAATTAAGGNTGATCAAATTTCGAGTGTAGGAATTTCATATCAAATGCATGGATTGGTTTTGGTTGATCGAGACCTTAACCCCTTGCGAAAATCAATTATTTGGTGTGATAGCAGGGCCNCTTCCTATGGAGAAAGAGCTTTTAAANCATTGGGAAAAACCTACTGTAAAGATNACTTNCTCAATTCACCAGGAAATTTTACAGCCTCCAAATTGGCATGGGTTATCGAAAATGAACCTGAGTTGTATCACAAAGCATACAAACTCATGTTACCGGGAGACTTCCTCGCAGCAAAATTGTCTGGAGTTGCTCAAACCACAATTACAGGTCTTTCCGAAGGAATTTTTTGGGATTTCAAAAACGACAAACCTTCTCAAACCCTTTTTGACTNTTATAAAATAGACAAAAGTTTGATCCCTGATATCATTGATAATTTTAAAGTTCAAGCCACTGTTTCTGAGTTAGGGGCAAAAGCNTCAGGATTAATAGCAGGAACTCCCATCACATACAGGGCTGGAGACCAACCCAACAATGCTTATACCTTGGGCGCCAGAAATATCGGAGATGTAGTGGCTACCGGGGGAACTTCAGGAGTTGTTTATGCTCTTACCGATCAACTTTCCGGAGAGGAATTGACCAAGGTCAATACCTTTGCCCATGTTGATTATCAACCCAAACAAAAAATCTTTGGTAAATTACTTAATCTCAATGGTGCCGGAATACAATATCGCTGGTTACTCCAATTGTCGGGTGAGGTTAGCTATGAAAAATTAAACCAAATGGCATTGAAAGCCCCAATAGGAAGCGATGGATTGCAGGTTTTTCCATTTGGAAATGGTGCTGAGCGAATGCTTGACAACAAGATCGTTAATGGTCACATTAGAAATATCAATTTCAATATTCATGANAATAATCATATGGTTAGGGCGACCCTAGAGGGCATAGCCTTTGCTTTGATTTATGGGATTGAAATTTTAAAGAATGATGGGGTGGTCATCGAAAGTCTAAAAGTCGGAAATGACAATCTGTTTTTATCTGATGTATTTTCAAAAACCATAGCCGATACCTTGGGTATTACCATTCAAATGCTCGAGGCCACTGGTGCAGATGGTGCTGCCAAAGCCAGTATTGCAGGAGAGAGGGGTGGACTTAACAACGACTCAATTCAGATAACCAAAACCATAGACCCCAATCCTNACTCCCAAAACCAAAGCATTNAATCCTTTAAAAATTGGAAAAATCAACTATTAAATAACATTATTTAAAATGGAAACATCTTACTTTAAAAACATTGGACATATAAAATTTGAAGGAAAAGAATCCGACAATCCTTTGGCCTACAAATATTACAACCCGGATCTAAAAGTGATGGGTAAATCTATGAGGGAACATTTTAAATTTGCCATGGCCTACTGGCACAGTATGAATGANAACGGAGCCGATCCCTTTGGTAGAATTACCAACTCCTACCCATGGAATCAGGAAANAGGCATATTACAGCAAGCAAAAAATCGTGCCGATGCGGCTTTTGAATTCCTTGAAAAAATGGACTTTGATTATTTTTGCTTTCACGACATTGACCTGATTGCCGAGGGACCTTCCCTGGCCGAAACAGAGAAAAGAATAGGGCAAATTATAGACTACATAAANGAAAAACAAAAGGAAACTGGCATAAAGGTACTTTGGGGAACTGCNAACTGTTTTTCNAATCCTGTATACATGAACGGTGCCATCACCAACCCTGATTTCAGAGTGGCNTCNAGAGCTGCGGCGCAGATCAAAATTGCTTTTGATGCCGCTATGGAATTAGGTGCAGAAAATTANGTCTTCTGGGGAGGGAGAGAGGGCTATTTATCCCTACTGAATACNGATATGAAACGTGAATTGGACCATTTGGCCACCTTCTTCAATAAAATGGTANATTATGGAAAANAGCAAGNTTTCAAAGGNAATTTCTTTATTGAACCCAAACCCGCAGAACCCACCAAACATCAATATGATTTCGATGCAGCGACTGTGGTCGGATTNCTCAATCAAAATGGCTTACAAGATCATTTTAAACTGAATATAGAAGTCAATCACGCTACTCTGGCTCAGCATACTTTTGAGCATGAGCTTCAAGTAGCGGCCAATGCNGGAATGTTGGGAAGTATCGATGCCAACCGCGGAGACAACCAAAACGGCTGGGATACCGATCAGTTTTCCATCAATCTTTACGAGACGATTGAGGCTATGTTAGTTTTCCTAAAATCCGGTGGACTTCAGGGAGGAGGAATCAATTTTGACGCAAAAGTTAGGAGGAACTCCACCGATTTGGAAGACCTATTCATCGCACATATACAAGGGGCGGACACTTTTGCCAGGGCACTCATAGCTGCAGAGTACATTTTGACCCATACGGCCTATNCTGAGATGCTCAAACAACGCTATCAATCCTATGACAGTGGAAATGGGAAGGCTTTTGAAAAAGGAGAGTTGTCCATTTCAGATCTCTATAAGATTGGAGTGAAACAAGGGGATATTCCCCATAGCAGTGGTAAGCAAGAGCTATACGAAAGCATCTTAGCCAATAGTTTTTAGAGTTCATTTAAAGAATATTTATAAATTGTAATTTAAACTATAAACCAAATAATATGAATAACGACAAAAGACTTTTTTACGGCAGTTGTTTTGCCTTGATTACTACCGCATTTTCATTTAGTATTAGGGCTGGGATTTTACCACAATTGGGAGATGCCTTTCAGCTTTCTGGTCAGCAATTGGGATTCATCAATTCCATGTGGTTTTTAGGATTTCCTATATCTATGGTTTTGGGGGGACTCTTTTATCACCAATTGGGTCCAAAAAGAATCATGCAGTTTGCTTTTTTGACCCATACACTGGGTATCATTTTAACCATTTACTCGGGAGGATATACGGGATTATTGATTTCTACCCTTTTGATAGGAATTGGAAATGGATGTACCGAAGCTGCATGTAATCCGATGATTGCCGATGCCTATGAGGGTAAAACAATGAATACCCTCTTGAATCGNTTTCATATGTGGTTTCCCGGAGGAATTGTATTGGGGAGTTTAATTTCCAAATTTATGACCGATCTNGACATGGGGTGGCAAGCCCAAATNTGGATNATCATGATNCCNACANTGATTTATGTTTATCTTTTTTATGGCCAATCNTTNCCTAAACCCAAATTNGAGGCGACTNCCTCANTAGGAGAAAACNTTAAAGCCATGGCTACTCCCCTTTATCTTTTTATGTTAGTTTGTATGGCATTTACTGCTATTTCAGAGTTTGGTCCACAACAATGGACTTCCTTAATACTCAGCAGTAGTGGCGCCCAACCCATGGTTATTTTGGCTTTGATTACCGGCCTGATGGCAGTAGGAAGATACTTTGGAGGGGATATAGTTCATAAATACGATCAAACAGGAGTACTGTTGGGATCTGCCGTATTGACCGCCATTGGAATANTTTTGTTCAGTACTCAAACCGGNGCAATGACCTATGTAGCAGCTGTATTTTTCGCATTAGGGGTTTGTTATTTTTGGCCCAATATGATTGGCTTTATTGCCGAAAAAATTCCATTAAGCGGTGCCTTGGGGATGTCGATCATAGGAGCTATGGGGATGTTTTCTACATCGATTTTCCAACCCATTATTGGAGGATGGATCGACTCATCAACTGCTCAAATGGAAGCCCGAGGACTCAGTGGTGCTGAATTGGATTTGGCTGCAGGACAAGCAACTCTAACCACCATGATCAGCTTTCCCGCCATCTTAATTCTGTTATTTACCATCCTCTTATTTTGGNAAAAAAAAGCCAAAACAGCTTAGGCACATCAATTTAAATAAATGGGAAAGTGATGAGCTTTCCCATTTTTATATTTAAGACAAAAATATAGTNATTATGAAACTCCTTTTTTTATTCTTAGCGACCTTGCCATTACTGGCCCAAAAAAAAATGAAACCCGAAATGACAGAGCTTTGGGAACCGGTTCCTGANGTTGTAAATCCNGGAAATTTATCNNCNCCTCCCAGNGATGCCATTNTACTTTTTGANGGNACNGACCTTTCTCAGTGGATNAATGNTACCAATGGTNAGCCTGCNCATTGGATCATCAATTCCGATGGCTCCATGACCGTAAAACAAAAAGGTGGGATTGAGACTAAAGAAGAGTTCGGATCTATTCAACTCCATATCGAGTGGAGAACCCCTCAAGAGGTAAAAGGAAATGGACAAGGAAGAGGTAATAGCGGTGTCTTTTTTCAAAAGGTTTATGAAGTCCAGGTTTTGGACAGCTATAATAACCGCACCTATTCAAATGGTCAAGCTGCTTCGATTTATAAACAGTCTATCCCAATGGTCAATGCTTCCAGACCCCCAGGCGTATGGCAAAGTTATGATATCATATTCAACGAACCGATCTATGATCGAAAAGGCAATCGCTTAAAAAAAGGGACCTTAACAGTTTTTCATAATGGGGTGTTAGTACAAAATAATGTTGAAATTCAGGGAACTACTGAATATATTGGTTCTCCAAAACTCAGGAATGCTAAAACACCCAAAAGACTTTATCTTCAGGATCATGGAAACCCTGTCTCATATCGCAATATATGGTTAAGAAAGCTATAGTTTTTAGCATGGGAAGGATAAAATTAGGCTATTGGTTAGTGTTCTTTCCTGTTTTTTTTTCTATAGGATGCAACTCTTTTGGCCAGGAGTATCTCATGATTGATACCGACTCCTACGATAGTGGTTTAAAAATGGCAGAACAAAAATTTTTCTTTGATGCACTAAGGCTAAGAACTGATTTGAATTTTGAAAGGCAAAAGCGGATTTTGTATACCACTATAAAAGATATCGAATCTTTTCGACAGCAATACAATAGTGGGGAGATGACTTTGGAATATGTAATTAGAGATCGACTGCATACGGCCATTTTTCTCAATCAAAAAAAGAATTCTCTTATGTCTATGGACGGCTCTAAGTTTAGTTTATCTCAAAACCTTTCAGCAACAGAGCTGACTGAAGAAGTGGTTTCATTAATTGGAGCGATGTATTACGGAGCCAATGAGGTAAAGGCTTTAGTCCAATAATCCACCAAATACATATTTCATTTCCGTAGCAATTTGAATGGACCGTTCATCATAAATTTTGGCTTCATCAGCTGTGTTATCATAAGCTTTTGGATCCTCATAAGGCAACGAAATTCGTTTCTCTGCCCCGGGAATAAAGGGACAGTTTTCATCGGCATGACTACAGCTCATCACTGCTGCAAAGCCAGTTTTGGGATTTGCTGGATCGTCATAAAGTTTTGAAAATAAAGTTATAGGTTTTTTATTATCAGCGTATTTAATTTCATAGTGAGGGTTTTCTCCACCCAGATTTTTAATTTTAAATCCTAGACGGGACAAAGAGTTTATCGTTCGCTCATTACAAGACGTAATTTCAATCCCCCCGGAAAAAGTATTGATATTCAAGCCATAAAAATCTCCAATAATCTTAGCCCAAACTTCGGAAAGTTGGCTTCTTCGTGAATTGTGGGTACATATAAAATTAAGATTTACCACTGATTTTTGTTTGATCTTGGAAGATAAATATTCTTTCAATGGCTTTAGTAATTCTTTGCGTTGATCACTGATGGTGGAGTTATCAATTCGGGTTATTAAACTCGAGATTGAACTGAACATGGAAGATTATTAAATTGTTTTAAATTGTAAAATTAAATAATTATAAATATACTTTACTTCGGATTAACAAATATCAATTTTATTATTTTATAGAGTTCCTGCATCGACATAGCCTAAAAAATCAGTCATGATAAAAATCACATTGGGGTGGTCATTTCCTGAGATATTCTTTTGTGAATATTCACAACCTACCAAGGTTATAAAAACTTTATTCAGGATTGTAAACAACAAAATCCGTGAGCTATTGTTTTTCATGTTTTTAAATAAAAATTTCTCTAAAATAGTTATTAATCACTAATTTGGGTGAACAACGAAATACAACCAAACCGTTATGTTTTTAAAGTTAAAATTCACCCTAATAGTTTTATTATTTGCCTTAGATTTAATCTCCTGCAACGAAAAAGAAGCCGCCAGAAAACCCAATATCATTATTGTATATATGGATGACTTGGGCTATGGTGACGTCAGCTACAATGGTGCTAAAAAATTAAAAACCCCCAATATGGACGCCATGGCCATGGCGGGAATGAGATTTAACAATGGTTATGCCACTTCTGCCACATGTACACCCAGTCGATATGCATTGTTGACAGGCGTATATCCATGGCGTGAAAAAAGAGCGAGAATTCTGGCCGGTACCGCACCATTAATCATAGGTACTGAACAGATGACGCTTCCCAGAATGTTAAAGCAGCAAGGTTATCAAACCGCCATCATCGGAAAATGGCATTTGGGCTTGGGCAATGGGAATGTGAATTGGAACGAATTGGTAACTCCCGGACCCAACCAATTGGGGTTTGATTATTCTTATATCTTGGCAGCGACCCAAGACAGGGTTCCCACGGTTTATATTGAGGATGGAAATGTCGTAGGATTAGATCCCAATGATCCCATTGAAGTGAATTACCAAAAGAATTTTGAGGGTGAACCTACGGGTATAGATCATCCGGAATTATTGACCATGAAGTGGCACCACGGTCACAACAGCAGTATTGTAAATGGAATACCGAGAATAGGTTATATGAAAGGGGGAGAAGCGGCCAAATGGAGCGATATTGATATGGCGGATCATTTTCTAGGCGGCATCCAAAAATACATCAAAGATCACAAGGATCAACCCTTCTTTCTATATTATCCTATGCAGCAACCACATGTTCCCAGAACACCACACCCAAGGTTTGAAGGTCTTTCAGAATTGGGTCCAAGAGGGGATGCCATTGTTGAGGCTGATTGGTGTCTGGGCGAATTGAAAAAAACTTTGGAGGCCGAAGGTATTTTGGAAAAAACCCTTATCATTTTTTCCAGTGACAACGGGCCGGTTTTAAACGATGGTTACTATGATGATTCGGATCTAAAAAATGGCGATCACACCCCTTGGGGGCCTTTTCGTGGAGGAAAATACAGCCTGTTTGAAGCTGGGACCCATGTACCTTTTTTCACGTATTGGAAAGGTAAAATTCAACCCGGTGTTTCCAATGCTATGGTGAGTCAATTGGACCTATTGTCCTCTTTGGCCCAGTTAGTTGGCAGTGATGTCAGAACTGAAGACAGCCTACCTTTAATGGATCTTTTGATGGGAAAATCTGATCAGGGCAGGAATGAATTGGTCATTGAGGCGACCTCAAGGACTGCCTTCAAAAAAGAAGATTGGGTAATGATTCCCCCCTATAAAGGACCTGCTGTAAATGAAAAGGTTCAAATTGAATTAGGGAATGATTCCGATTTTCAATTGTACAATCTTGCCGAAGACATCCGCCAACAGAACAACCTAGCAGAAAGCCAACCAGAAAAACTTCAGGAGATGTTGACTGCTTTTGAGGCTATTAGAGGAGACGGATATGGTAAAACTCAAAAGTTAGAGCTCAAATAGATCAGAAAATCAATTCCCATTTACCAGAAGAGAGCGAATAAAAAGATTTTTTAGTCGCATCCTCTGGTAATTTTTTTCCGTTGATTTTAATGGTTTTCCCTAAAGGGGTTTTAAAGCTGGTCAAACTCGCTTTAATAGCATCAACCTAAAATCCATTAAGGCTCTTCCGTTTTTTTTGATTCCTTTGATCTGGAGTGTTCCTTTTCCTTTTTTGAGTTTTAGTTTTCCAACTTTAAGGGACTTAAAATCTTTCACATACGATTCTTGACGGACGACTCTGTCCTCAGAGGCGCCATATTCACTGGGGTTGTGAGCTTCTCTAATTTCACCTTGAATGCTTGCGTTGGCAAAACTGACTTCAAACAGGGAGCCTATGGCGTCCTCCGCACAACTGTAGTAAACGGTTATTTCGAAATCTCCGTCTTGTGCCACCTCTGCCTCCCAACTTATGGTATCCTCCAGATTGATCCAATTGGTGAAGTAGGTACAATTGGGAAATCGATTGGAGCGTTTGATGTCTCCACTTGCAGTAGCGTCTCTAGCGGGTAGCTGGGTGGTGTGCAGACTTGGATGACCAAGGTAGAAAGGACGGTTGTCATTGGCGGGAAGCTCTACCAATACCTCTTGCGACCATTTTTCTTTGGCCTTACTCAAATCCGCCAAGACTTCGGGTTTTGTTTCACCAATATCTGTGGTTTGATTGGGATCATTGACCATGTCAAAAAGTTGGCCTTGATGATCCAAGCGGTAGTTTTGATTTCTCAGGCTTAGTTTACCACGCCAATAGTTATAAATATATCGGTCTTTCCATAAGGGATTTTCCTCCATGATAAGAGGTTGAAGACTGATCCCATCAAGTGCTTTTTTGGGTTGAGATTCTATACCGGTCAAGCTTTTTAATGTTGGGAGGAGGTCAATGCCACTGGCAATTTCTTTAATGACTTTTCCTTGGGGAATTTTACCGGGCCAATTAATGATCATGGGGGATCGCACCCCTCCTTCGTCTGTGCTGCCTTTCCTTCCTTTCATTTCTCCATTCCAGCGATTCCCGTTGGGGCCATTGTCAGAAAGATAAATTACGATGGTGTTTTCCAGTAAATCGCTGTTTTTGAGTTGCTTCATAATTCGACCNACATTCCAGTCNATGTTTTCACACATGGCCANTGCNGCTCGGGTGTGGTCGATTTGATTTTGATTATTGGGACGGCCGCCACTTCCAATTTGACTTAGCTTTTTGTCTTTNTATTTTTCCCAAAATCGGTCAGGNACNTGCATGGGACTGTGTGGGGTGTTGAAGGGGAGGTAGAGGAAGAANGGNTNATGGTANTTTTTTTTGATAAAATCNATNCCGTGTTGGGTCAAGTCATCNATGATGAATCCGTCACCTCTTACTAAGTTTCCATTGTGCTCCAGCAGGGGGTTGTAATAATTTCCCCAGTGACCNGAACAAAAACCATAANAGTCNTCAAACCCNCGACTATTTGGGTGAAAAGGGGCTTGCATACCGTTGTGCCATTTGCCATAGNCCGCAGTTTGATAGCCTGCNGATTTAAAAACCTCTGCAATGGTTTCTTCATCCATATCCAATCTTTCTCCTCCTNTACTGGTACTATAAACACCACCCCTAACGTGGTGCCTTCCTGTAAGGATCTCNGCTCTNGTAGGAGAACATACCGGACTGACAAAAAAGCGGTCGAAACGCGTTCCTGTTCTGGCTAATTTATCTATGTGGGGGGTTGATAAGTCCANGTTNCCGTTGAGNCTTAGATCTCCCCAGCCCTGATCATCGGTGAGTATCAAAATGACATTNGGGAGANGATTTTTTTGAAATTGACAGCCCCAAATCAGTAATAAAAGTATNAGTGAAAAGGAATTTAGAANGATTTTTTTCATGCNTTAANTTAGTTAAAGNGATNGTGCTATNANCACNAAANNCAATTAATTTANTAATTAATGGNTNATATGTCAATNCTCAAACCCAACCCAAATANCTCTCTNATTTGNANTCTTTTAATTAGATCNTCATCGTATTGGATGTGTANGATNAAGTTGCTTGATATTTTNTCATTGACCTTTANTCTNATGTTGGCATTCCANTCAAAATCAATGTTTTTNATCTTATTGAGATAGTTGATGTAAACATTGAACTTGTTGTCCATGGTNATGTTATCCATCAAATTGGATCTGTATAAATCCCGAAAACGAAGCNCCAAGAGANATAATACTAGANGCGCCTNTCTCTACTCCAAAATATTTTTGACCNGGGGNCAAGTTTTGGGTGTAATTTTTNCTGACAAANATTCCTCTAGCAGCCANTGGAGNAATATTGAACCACGCAANATCTCCTTCTTTGTAGTACCAACCTAGTCCCATTTGAATGATTGCCGGAGAAAGAATTCTGGATATTTCTTCTTTTTGATCTTCACCGTCTTTNTTGAAATAACGGTAGCCCGGNAGTATTTGNGATCTGAAATTTAAATAAGCAGAATAGTTCCAATAGGTGTTTACTTTTTTACTGATTACTGAGTTGATCTCGATTCGGTCATCGGCTTTTTTGAAAAAAGCGTTTCCCGATAGATAGGTNGTTCCTATAGAAAGCATTAGGNTATTGTCCCATATCCAACCCTTNTCACTTAGATAATTGATNTTGTAGTCGAGACTAAAAAGACCTGTCATGGAATTTTCCCCTCCCGAAACCCAATTTTCAAAATAGGCTTGGTTAAAGGTAAATTGGGTTAACCCAAAAAACTTGAATTTACTTTNTTCTTCAGCNACNGNATTNAGTGAATCGGTGGAAANACTATCTGTGNGCTGATTNTGTTGAGCATTTATTAGGTTTAGTGATAAGGAAGCTACCAAAAGATAGAAAAAAGTCTTCATGATGATATAGTTCAATGTTTGGCTAAAATATTATAAAGTTAATGGAATGGTTGATTTTTTTCTACCATAACTATTTGGGGATTTTTTTTCTTAATGGTTATTTTAGCAAAGCCTTGCATAAAACAATAAGAATTATATTGAATTGATGAGGAAAAAATATCCTTAAGGATTTTATTAAGATTTGAATTCATTGGTTTTTCCAATAGGAATTGACAATGTGAAAAGTTTGAATGGTGAAACACTGACATTTCGTTCAAAAAAATTATTAAATGCAACTTTTGATACTGGTGGAGCGCCTACAGCAACAATAACATCTCCAGCGAATTTTACTTTTGAAACTGAAGGTAAATCATCTCCATCGACACTCGAATCGCCAAAAATAAATTACATTGTATTTGCAACAAATTCCGCTGCATCTCTAGCAAACTCTGCTGGTTCAATTACATCTGGGACAAATTATATTGCTGCTGGAGAATTAGTCGATGTCTCTATTGGAATAAACTCTGGAACATCACTAACCCTTACTCCAACAAGAAATGGTAACACTTTTACCGCTGGAACTTTTACTGCAAAGGTTTACGCAACATTAAATACAACTGTCGAAGATAAAAAAACAAAAACACTTGTAAGTGCAACTGTTCCTGCTGCTGGTGCAGACATAAAGAATGCAGCATCTACACTTACAATGAGTGGAGACACAAATAATACAAATCGTCTTGCAAACGGACAATTTTTGATTGCACCATTTACTGGAACACAGTCATTACTTGTCTCTGACATTTTTCAGATCAACTCAATCATTGAAGCAGAAGATGCTGACGGAACTGCTGCATCGACACAATTTAGTTCTGCTCTTTTGACCGCAGCTGTTGGTAATACTGCACACGTAAACAATATCACTTCACGTTATATTTTCAATAACGGACAGAAAGATAACTTTTTAGATCATGGTTCCATTACTTTGAAGGCAGGACAGACAAAACCAGCGAACACTATATTTGTTCTTTTTGATTATTTTGAACATTCTGAAACTGATGGGTTTGCAAGTGGTGAATCTTACACAAATATAACTTACGAACAAATTCCGGCATTTATTTCACCAACAACTGGCGTAAGAAAAGAACTTAGAGATTCAATTGACTTTAGACCACTAAAATCAATTGGTTCTACTGGAACTCTACCAACAACTTTTGTGACAATACCAGATGCAGACACTAATATGACTGCAAATGTAGTTTCATATCTTGGAAGAAAAGATAAACTTGCACTCACAAAAGACAGAGTGTTTAGTGTTATTGAGGGTGTATCTTCGGACGAACCAATTCTTCCAG
>NZAX01000031.1 GCA_002687665.1 Flavobacteriaceae bacterium | reverse complement strand
TATTCCACGGGGAACCGTGTAGTTTCGGCTCGTGGAGCAACAGAGGCGCTTTTACAATACAATTTTGATATTTCATTTCTAGACACAAATTTTATTGTGGGATTAGATTACAGAAATACGACCTCTGACTCAGAGTATACACTTTATGGAAACAATGAAAACGATTCTGATTATGGAATAATGGGGGGATATATTCAAGGGACCTCAAGCTTAGGTGAAAAACTAAAACTAACCTATGCACTTAGAAGGGACAAAATGAGTATAATTGATGAAGCTGCATTTGCCCCAAGGGTAGCTTTAGTTTACAAAGCAAATGAAAGAAATTCCTTCAGAGTTTCTTTCAGTAGATCAACTACAGGTCCATCTGCCTTAGAATCATTCATTGACTTTCCTGTTGCAACTCTTGCGCCAGGCGTACTAGATGTTTGGTTAGCTGGTAACATTGAACCTCATATTTTTGACCCCAATGCTCAAATAGAATTGACTGGACTAGGAACTTCTATACCAAGAAATTTAACTGGTTTACCAGCTGCGATACCATATGCAGCTGTAAAAGACCTTGTACTACCACAGGTATATGATGGCTTAACTGCTGCTGGTCAAGGAGCTCTAGTTCCGTTTATAACAGATTTTTTTAGTACCTATCAAGGACCATCTGCTCTAATTGGACAACTTGCTCCCTATAATTTATTTAACCCATCACAAGCAATGCCTAACTTAGATGATACTGCTATGGGACAAATAGCATATACCAATGGTTGGGAGGTAGGTTACAAAGGTTTACTGGGCGATAAACTTTCACTAGCTGTGGATGTTTATACATTTGAAAGGGAAGGTTTCATTGAGTTTACCGGAGTTGGACCTACATACTCTTTAGTTGGTGGAGACATTCCTGGTACACTTTCACAAGTTGGAGCTGACCTTGTTGCAGATCCAACAATTCAAGCAGTCGTTGGTGGAGCAATCCAGGCCGCCTACACTGGTAATGGCCTTCCACTTACTGGCTTATCTGCAGCTCAAGTAACCGGACTTGGATTAGGCCCCGCTCTTACAGCAGCTGGTTTACTCGCAGGAGATGGCTCTCTACCTGCATCAGATTTAGCTACTCAAGGTGCTTTGGCAGGTCTTAGTCAGCAAGTTGGTGGTGGCTTCGCAGCTGGAGGTCAAGGTTTCGAAGGTTTGATTAATCGACAAGTAATTGGTACTGTTGAAAGTAATAGAGCTCCAAACGATGGTGTAACTCACAGTATGGCTGGTTACAGAAATTATCCTGGAGCAAAAAGGAGTCATTGGGGGGCTGATGTTGCTGTGGAGTATTTTGCAAATGACAATTTAACTTTTTGGGCAAACTATTCTTATATCAATCAAAATGAATGGATTCCAGGAGAAGCTGATGATGATGATCTTCCTTTCCCATCTTATTTAAATACGCCGTTAAATAAATATAGAATGGGGGTTAAATTCTCAAATCAAAGCGGGATAAGAGCTGGGCTCGCTTTCCAACATGATGATGCATTCTTCTCTAATTTTGGCCAAGGACTTGGTGGAGATACCCCTGAAAGAAATCTTCTTGATTTTAATTTAGGATTTCCTCTAACCAATAAAATAGGACTTGATCTACAAGTAACCAATTTAGCTAATGTTGAATACAGAGCTTATCCAGGCCTTCCTGTTATAAAGAGAAGGGCTATTTTGAAGGCTACTTTTGACTTTTAGTCATATTATTTGCTGAATCAAAAAGAGCAACTTAAGTTGCTCTTTTTTTTATACAAATTTTTTAAAAGTGGATTAAGATAAAATGTTAGATTTCTATGAACACTTTTTGATTTTAATTTATAGCTAAATACTATATTTGCATTCAAATTAATGTAAATGGCAAATTCATTAGGATTAGTATCCCAAATAATAGGACCTGTTGTAGATGTAACTTTTTCTGGCGAAGGGAATTCCCTTCCTAAAAT
Source organism: Flavobacteriaceae bacterium (assembly GCA_002687665.1). GTDB lineage: Bacteria > Bacteroidota > Bacteroidia > Flavobacteriales > Flavobacteriaceae > UBA8316. The sequence continues at coordinate 10,132 of NZAX01000031.1, read as the reverse complement.
ATATGACTCCCTTGAGATATCTAAAGCCGACGGTACTAAATTAGTACTTGAAGTTCAATCCCATATTGGAGAGAATACTGTAAGAACGGTATCAATGGACTCTACAGACGGTTTGAGCCGAGGCACTGAAGCTAAAGCCACAGGAAGTCCAATCCAAATGCCTATAGGCGAGGAGGTCTACGGAAGACTATTCAATGTCATTGGTGATGCCATTGACGGATTGGGAAATCTACCCAAAGAAAATGACAGCGGGCTTCCAATTCACCGACAAGCTCCTGCATTCGAGGATCTTTCAACTTCTACAGAAGTTCTTTTCACTGGAATTAAAGTCATCGACTTGATCGAACCCTATGCCAAGGGAGGAAAGATTGGGCTCTTTGGAGGAGCCGGAGTAGGTAAAACCGTTTTGATTCAGGAATTGATCAACAATATTGCCAAAGGACACGGTGGGCTCTCCGTATTTGCAGGAGTTGGGGAAAGAACTCGAGAGGGTAATGATCTATTGAGAGAAATGTTAGAGTCTGGAATCATAAAATATGGAGATGACTTCTTACATTCCATGGAAGAAGGTGGTTGGGATTTGACTAAGGTGGACAAAAAGGCCATGCTCGAATCCAAAGCGACATTTGTTTTTGGACAGATGAATGAGCCTCCTGGAGCAAGAGCTCGTGTAGCACTTTCCGGTTTGACTATTGCAGAATATTTTAGGGATGGTGCCGGAGATGGACAGGGTAAAGATGTACTTTTCTTTGTCGATAACATTTTCAGATTCACTCAAGCCGGTTCTGAAGTATCTGCACTTTTGGGACGTATGCCTTCAGCGGTTGGTTATCAACCTACATTGGCCACAGAAATGGGTGCCATGCAAGAAAGAATTACTTCCACCAAAAAAGGTTCCATTACTTCCGTTCAGGCTGTATATGTTCCTGCAGATGACTTGACAGATCCTGCACCTGCGACTACATTTGCTCACTTGGATGCAACTACTGTGTTGTCTCGTAAAATCGCCGAATTGGGAATTTATCCTGCAGTTGATCCCTTAGATTCTACCTCCAGGATCCTTACTGCAGACATTTTGGGAGATGATCATTACAACTGTGCACAAAGAGTTAAGGAACTTTTACAACGTTATAAAGAATTACAGGATATAATTGCAATTTTGGGTATGGAGGAACTGTCGGAAGAAGACAAACTAGCCGTATCCAGAGCAAGAAGAGTTCAACGTTTCCTCTCCCAGCCTTTTCATGTAGCAGAGCAATTTACAGGTATTCCCGGAGTATTGGTAGATATCAAGGACACCATCAAAGGATTCAATATGATTATGGATGGTGAGTTAGATCACCTGCCTGAAGCAGCCTTCAACCTCAAAGGAACCATCGAGGATGCTATTGAGGCTGGTGAAAAAATGTTAGCTGAAGTATAATGCACTTAGAAATTGTATCCCCAGAGGCAACCCTGTTTAGCGGTGAAGTTGAGTCGGTAATCGTTCCTGGAACTTCCGGTTCCTTCCAGATGCTCAACAACCACGCTCCCATTGTTTCTTCACTAAAAGATGGAACCGTTATCATCTCTGGTAAAATTCAACTGGATGATACCGTTAAAAACAAGTTTAACAGAAAGGACGACAATACCACTCTATTTGAGATCAGTTCCGGCACTATTGAAATGAGGAATAATAAATTGATCCTGCTCGCGGATTAATTTATTTTAACATAAAACCCTTATTGACATGAAAAAATACCACGCAACAAGCCTCTTATGTCTTTTTTTTGCGGTCAGTTGGGTAAAAGGTCAGAACAAATCAGACATTGATACCCTCCCAACTTTAAAACTTAAAGAGGTAGTCCTCTCCTCCAACCGATTGGAAATTCCCCTTAGCCAAAATTCTAAAACCGTTCAGGTTTTTACAGCCAATCAAATCCGACAAAGTGGAGTTACCCATGTAGTTGACCTTTTGCAACAAATTGCCGGAGTTGACATCAAGAGAAGAGGAGCTGGCGCCACACAAGCCGATCTTAATATTCGCGGCGGTACTTTTGACCAAACTCTTTTGCTTATTGACGGGATCAAATTGGATGATGGCCAGACCGGTCACCATACACTTAATTTCCTCCCACCTCCGCAAATGATTGAACGCATCGAGATTGTAAAAGGCCCGGGTTCAAGAGCGTATGGTCAAAATGCTTTTACAGGAGCTATAAATATAGTAACCAAAAAAGTGACTCCTAAAACCTTGACCTTGGATTTACAAAAAGGGAACTATGATCAAACTAATGGTTCAATTTTTCTGGGCAATACCTCAGAAAAAACCAGTGTACTAGGATTTGTTTCTAGAAACACCTCCGATGGCTACCGATATAATACCGACTACGACCAAAATCAATTTTTCATCAAATCCAGTTTTAATCGTCATAAAACCCCACTCGAATTCATTGCTAGTTATTCAGGACGAAAGTTTGGCTCAAATGGTTTTTATGCTACTCCATCAGCGAAGGATCAATACGAGGAAACTCAAGCGAGCCTAATTTCGTTGTTACATCGACATACAAAGGGCTCCTGGATATTTAAACACAAACTATATTGGCGAAGGGGACAGGACATGTACGAATACATCCGAAACAAACCTGAAATATACCGCAATCTTCATGTGACCAACAAACTGGGAGCAGCTTTTGATTCGTCTTTAGCATCAGATTGGGGACTGACGGGTATGGGAGTCGATATTTCTCGTGTCAGTATTCGCAGTAATAACCTTGGTGATCGGAATAGAACCATGATGAATTTCTTTATGGAACACCGATTTTACCTGTTTAATAAAAGTGTTGATATTACCCCTGGCCTAGTAGCCAACTATTTCTCTGACTTTGGAAGTCACAGTTTTCCCGGTATCGATATGGGATGGCAAATTAGTCCTAGGCTTCGCCTTTATGCCAATTCAGGAGCTACTTTTCGCATCCCCACTTTTACTGACCTTTATTATACAGACAGAACTACTTTGGGCAATGCCAATTTAAAACCCGAAGAAGCCACCTCAAGCGAAGTAGGCATTCGTCTTCTTAGCCCCAAAGTATCATTCTCTTTCGCCTTCTTCAGTCGAAAGGCCAAAAACCTGATTGACTATGTTAAAAATGGTAAAGAAGATAATATCCCCTTCAAGGCAGAAAACATACAGCAGGTCAATACCAGTGGAATTGATTTTGAACTTACCCATCGCATTAAGATCAATTCTCTTATCCACGAGTTCAAGATAAGTTATTCCTATTTGGAAAACAACCTGAAAAACACTGGCTATAATTTTTCCCGCTATTCCATCAATAACGATCTAAAAAACCATTTTGTGTCCAATTATCAGATTCCGATTCACAAAGACTTCAACGCCTATTTGGTATACAAATATGTGGAAAGAACCTCTGGAGATGCTTATTCAGTAGTTGATGTTTCTGCTCAATGGAGAATTAGTCGATGGCAAGTGAGCCTTTATTTTAATAACATTTTTAATACCGAGTATTGGGAGTCCAATTTAGTTCCTATGCCCAAGGGGAATGGACTTTTGGGATTACGTTATTCCTTTTGATGCTCTAGTCTAAGTATGTTTTCCATTATCAGTTCGGTTTCCCAACCGCGGTACTGCATGGCATTCCAAACTTTTTTCTTTTGCTCGGCTAATGGGCGATTACGATGAGTTTCCCAAAACTTATCTGCTAGGGCCTGACCACATTTCCAGTAAGCTTGATCAGAAATTTCTTTCATTGCATTTGTGATATTCCAATCCGAAATATGACGTTGCTTCAGCTCTCTTAGTAGCCGCTTTTTTCCCCATTTTTTGACCCTGAATTTTCCACGGACAAACTGTTCAGCAAAACGCGTTTCGTTCAGATAATTTTGCTCAATTAAATGAGAAATAACAGTATCCATTGGGATTCCAAACACTCCCAGATCTTTTAGTTTCTGAGATACCTCTTGATGGCAGCGCTCTTGATAGGCACAATAATGCTCTAATTTTTTTTGGATTTCTAATAAAGGAATTCCTGGATTTACCATATCCAAAATTAAAAAGTTTTTGGGGCTTCAAAAACTGCTCTACATTTTTATTTATTTAATTAGAACCTCAAATGTTAAATTATGGCAAAATGATAAAAAGACAAAAAGAGGAAAAAAAATTAAAGGATCTTAGGGGATACCTTACCCAAAGAAGCCTGAAGCCAAAAAAACTGTTATAACATATGTATAAAAAAACCGCCCTGTTATCAAGGCGGTTTTCAGTTATTTGGTTCGGAGTAGTCTTCTGTTTTGATCCAAAAAACGGAACTCTAAATAAAGGTAAGCATCACGGGGTACTATACGCACCCACTTTTTGTGTTTAAAATACCAGCTGGTTCGGATGGAAGGTAAACCGCTAGTTAGATAGGCAGCGACAAAAGGGTGAAGATGCAAATGCAACTCTTTCTTTTTGTTGTGCCTGTGCTTGACAATTTTGTCAAGCTCTGCGTTGATTTTGTCTATTAAAACAATTGGAGCTTCAACCTCACCGTTTTTGTTGGGATTGGGCTCTCGTGTTTTAATACTCATTTCGGGTCGAACCCTTTGACGTGTGATCTGGATCAATCCAAATCGTGAAGGTGGCAGAATTTTATGTTTCGTTCTGTCACTTTCCATCTCCTTTCGTAGATGTTCAAATAATTTTTTTCGATTTTCGTTACTATTGAGATCTATAAAATCGATCACAATAATACCTCCCATATCTCTCAATCTTAACTGTCTGGCAATTTCACTGGCGGCAATCAGATTGACCTCTAAGGCAGTTTGTTCTTGTGATTTGGCCTTGTTGGATCTATTACCACTGTTGACATCAATTACATGCAGCGCCTCGGTGTGTTCAATCACCAAATAGGCACCTTTTTGCATCGATACCGTTGTACCAAACGCGGTTTTAATTTGCCTTTCGATTCCAAAATGGTCGAAAATGGGTGTAGATTTATTTTTGAAATACTTGACAATTGATACCTTGTCAGGTGCGATGGTTTTTAAATAATCCACTATTTCCTGACGCATTTCTGGGTCGTCAACATGGATTCCTGTAAAATCATTATCAAAAATGTCTCTTAAAATTGAAGAGGACCGATTGATTTCACTGAGAATTTTATTTGGATATTGATCCACTTTGACAAATTTCTCACACAAGTTTTTCCATCTGCCGAGCAGTTGTTGCAAATCGGAATCCAGTTCTTTGACCTTTTGATCTTTCGCGACGGTTCTGATGATTATACCAAATCCTTTGGGTCGAATGCTTTTGACCAGTTTTTTTAATCGATTTTTTTCAGTATTGCTCTCGATTTTTTGTGAAATTGAAATGCGATCTGAAAAGGGAATGAGCACCATAAACCTCCCTGCGAGGGACAACTCTGAACTTACTCTTGGCCCCTTAGTGGAAATTGGTTCTTTGACAATCTGGACAAGAATTTGTTGTTGGGGCTGCAAATAATCCTGTATAGATCCATCTTTGGGTATTTCTTTTTCGAAACGAAAATTCTTTAAAGAATAGTCTTTGATTCTACCTGAGCTTACCTGTTTAAAATATTTTAATAAAGTAGAAAGGTTAGGACCTAAATCATGATAGTGTAAAAAACCATCTTTTTCATGACCTACGCTGACAAAAGCAGCATTCAGACCGGAAATGGGTTTTCTGATCTTGGCAGCATAAATGTCACCAACAGAAAACTTGTTATTATCTACTTCTCTATTGAGCTCAATTAACTTTCCATCCTTGAGCAGTGCAAAATCAACAGCAGAGGAATTCGATCGTATTATCAGTTCTTTATTCACTCTGATGAATTTTAGATACGACACCGTTTAGTGCCGTTGTTAAACAATAAATATTCAGGGTTTTCCTGGAGATACTGACTGAGCAGTATCAAATATCAATGAACTTTGGATATATTTTAAAGTGTATTTCCAAACACTATTTTTTCTTGTGGCGGTTGGCTCTTCTACGCTTTTTTCTTTTGTGCGTAGCTACCTTATGTCTTTTTCTTTTTTTACCACTTGGCATAGTTGAAATTTAGTTTTGAATTTCTAATTGATTTGTTATGCAACTTCTACCTTAGATTTCACTCCATTTATAAAAACCTTTGCAGGTTTGAAGGCTGGAATATTATGTGCTGGGATTTTTACGGCTACATTTCTAGAAATATTTCTACCTGTTTTTTCAGCTCGGGTTTTAATTATAAAGCTTCCGAAGCCACGTAAATAAACATTTTCTCCACTTTCTAGAGAACTCTTGATCTCTTTCATAAAGCATTCAACTGTAGCCAGGACATCATTTTTATCAATCCCTAACTGATCAGATATATTGTTGACAACATCAGCTTTTGTCATATTTAATTGGTATTACGATTAATCATTTAAAGGCTTGCAAATATAAAAATTAAAATGATAATTCGTTCAGACTTACCTTTTTATATTTGTTTGTACTTTTCCCAAAATTCATATTTAAATTTAAACGCCATAATGAGCTTCCAAAAAAAATTGTTAGAATGGTATAAAGAAAACTGTAGACCTTTTCCATGGCGTAAGAACATCAAACCCTATAATGTTTGGTTGTCGGAGATCATCCTACAGCAAACAAGAGCTGCACAAGGACTTCCTTATTACAAGTCTTTTATTTCAAATTTTCCAACTATCGAGCATCTGGCTGCTGCCAAAGAAGATCAAATCATGAGGCTGTGGCAGGGCTTAGGCTACTATTCCAGAGCTAGAAATTTACACGCAACTGCTAAAACTATCACACATGACTACTATGGCCGATTCCCCGATGATTTTAATCAAATCAAAAGTCTTAAAGGAATCGGAGATTACACGGCCAGCGCAATAGTATCTATTTGTTTCGGTCAAGAACAGGCAGTTGTGGATGGAAATGTATACAGGGTATTATCAAGAATTTTTGGTATGGATCAACCTATTGATGTTTCCGGAGCACACAAAATTTATAAACAAAAAGCGCAGAATTTGATGAAAGGAGCCGCTCCTGGTGACTTCAATCAAGCCATAATGGAATTTGGAGCACTTCAGTGCACTCCCAAAAAACCCATTTGCCAGGATTGCATTTTTAAAAACCAATGCATAGCTTTCCAAAAAGCTAAGGTGAGCTTCCTTCCTGTTAAAGCCAAAAAAGTAAAAGTCAAAAGTCGCTATCTTCATTTTTTTGTGTTAATCGATAAGCACAAAAACACCCTTTTACAGAAAAGAGAAGGAAACGGAATTTGGCAAAATTTATATCAATTCCCATTGATAGAAACTTTCACAAAGCAAAAACAATTTCAAAAGTTTCAGCTCGAATCACTTTTGGCGGACCTCCAGATTACGTCCGATTTTGTGATTAATAAATGGAATCATGAACCTGTATTACAAAAGCTTACCCATCAAAATCTAGAAATAAATTTTTGGATTGTTAATCTCGCTGAAAGTACTAATTTAGAGATTAAAAGCAGCCAGACTCATCACTACCCCATGCCTAAAGCACTTCAAAATTTTAGAGATAAATTTTTTATCAACTGATTGTGATTCATTACATTTGAGTGTGCAACTTGAAAACCTTTTTTAATGAATGGTACTTTGAATAAAGTTATGTTGATTGGCCATCTAGGAGATGATGTTAAAATGCATTATTTCGATGGTGGAGGTTGCATAGGAAGATTTCCACTTGCAACTAATGAAGTGTACACTAACAAAACTTCTGGAGAAAAAGTGACCAACACCGATTGGCACAATATTGTGGTTAGGAATAAAGCCGCAGAGATTTGTGAGAAATATCTGAATAAAGGCGATAAAATTTACATTGAGGGAAGAATTAAAACTAGAAAGTGGCAAGATACTGATCAAAAAGATCGTTACACGACTGAAATCAATGTGGATGAATTTACTTTTTTGACCACGAAAAAAAGTGANGAAAGCGANTCAGATGNCCATACAACNNTACCGCCTGCTTTGGAAGACAATCCCCCAGAAAGCGATCTTCCATTTTAATCAAAGTATAAGTTAATTGCACCCTGACCCTTTAAGTTTATCAATCTTTTTCCTAGATATTCAAGGTTTTTTATCAATAAAGGTCATTTTACTTGTATTACTTTTAATCACTTCAGGGTTAATTTCTGGCTCTGAAGTGGCTTTTTTTTCTTTGACTAAAGAGCAATTGGATTCCAAATCGGAGAAAAAATCGCGCCAAATGCACATCATCCAAAAAATGCTCCAAAACCCCAAACGTCTTTTGGCCACCATACTGATCACTAACAATTTCATAAATATTGCCATAGTATTGNTATTTGCCTCATTCGGAGAGGATCTCTTCAATCAGATTGAAAATCCATTGATTGTCCTTTTGATTGAAATAGGAGTCATCACTTTCTTAATCCTCTTTTTTGGAGAAATTCTACCCAAGGTCTATGCCAATAGAAATGCCATGATTTTTTCCCAAGCTATTGCTTTCCCTGTCTATATTATCGATCGTTATTTTTTGTTTTTTCTCACCATCCCCCTGAGTAGAATCACCCGGTTTATGGAGTCGCGATTGGGCCAAAAGAATAGTGAATTTTCAATTGATAAATTATCACAGGCCTTAGATTTGACAAGTGAGGAAGAGACCACGAAGGAAGAGCAAAAAATTTTGCAGGGTATCGTAAACTTTGGGAATATCGAGACCAAACAAGTAATGTGCCCTCGCATCGATGTCTTTGCCCTCTCAGTGGATATGGATATGGAAACCATCGTTCCACTAATTTTAGAAAATGGATTTTCTAGGGTTCCAGTTTACACTGATAATTTGGATAGTGTAGTTGGAATTTTATATACTAAAGATTTATTGCCACATATCGATNAATCCAGCTTTAAATGGGAAAAGCTCTTAAAACCAGTTTTTTATGTTCCGGAAAACAAAAAACTGGATGATCTTNTAAAGGAATTTCAACAGAAAAAAATTCACCTGGCAGTAGTGGTTGACGAATATGGAGGCACTTCGGGGGTTATTACCTTAGAGGATGTGATTGAAGAAATTGTTGGAGANATCAGCGATGAGTTTGACGATGATGAATTGATCTATTCTAAGTTGGACGATTTCACTTTTATTTTTGATGCGAAGANCAATCTAAAGGATTTCTATAAGGTAATTGATCTAGAGGAAGAGGGAATTTTTGAAAGATCCAAGGGAGAATCNGAATCAATAGCAGGATTTGTTCTTGAGATTGCTCAGGCTCTTCCCAAGGTTGGTCAGGTCATAAAATTTGAAGGATATCAGTTTGTCATAGAATCCGTAGATCGAAAAAGGATTAAAAGAATCAAGATCATTTTACCTCCATCTGCATGAGAGTAGCAAAACGGGCTGGGATGTTTTTTTTGATCTCGATGGCTTTGATGGTGGCATGCGAAANCGTTCAACAACCAAAACCCAAGGCGCAATTGCGTCTCCAATACCCACAACCAAACTATAAGCAGCTACCCGATACTTATCGTTTCNATTTTGAATACAACAACTGGGTACAACTGAAAANAATCGCCAAAACTGCTCCGGATTTGTATTATCCCAAAATGAAAGCCACTTTGTATTTGTCCTATATAGGGGTAGAAAACAATATAGATTCTCTGTTAATCGATGCTTACCAGCTTCCAGGAAAGCACATGATTAAAGCAGAAGAAATACCGGAAAGAGTCTTTATGGCCCCTGAAAAAAGGGTTTATGGNACCCTTTTTACTGTGGTGGGAAATGCAGCCTCTCAGTTGCAGTTTTTTCTTACAGACTCTACGGATCACTTTCTGATGGGATCACTTTATTTTTATTCACGACCCAATTATGATTCCATTATGCCCGCGGCCAAATACGTGGAGCGAGATGTAATGCACCTTATGGAAACCTTGCGCTGGAAGGATTAATCCAACAATTGGAAATCTTTGACCGTATAAGCCTTTCCTGTGTTGAGTACAACTTGAGTGACTTCATTGGTGGATAATACTTCTGCATCGAATATCAAAGTGGCTTTTTTGGTTTCAAAATCTACTTTAGCTTTTTTGATCCCTGGGGTTTGGTTGAGGTTTTTTTCAATCAGTGACGCACAACCTATAGCACAAACCATTCCTTCTATGCTCA
>NZAX01000030.1 GCA_002687665.1 Flavobacteriaceae bacterium | reverse complement strand
GCATCAGCTTCAGCGTTGCTAATAGCTGTAGTGTTATCCTCTTCTTCATCTTCATCAGGCATCAAGCCAAGCTCTCTCATTTGATTTACTACATACTCTTCACCCATAAGTCTCTTCATTAGATTTACGGAAGGTTCATGGTCAAACAGACCAGTCTGTCCGTACAGCCCTACTGTAGTATCTATTACTGCTCTTGCTGCATTTCCTATCTCATCTTCTTTAGCATCTTCTGCTGCATCTACGGATGTGTAGCCTTCTGCCTTCATTCTTTCTGCAAATTCTTCGTCATATGAAGGACTACCTTTGGTTATCCTAGCATTAAATACTGCGACAACTTTATTTATACGTTCTTGTGCTTTGCTATCAATAGCATCTACTTCTATATTAGTAAGATCCTTTACAAATTCTCCTGCTGCCTCTGGTCCATAGAACTGTCTGTCAAAGAAGTTAACACCTAAGTTAGGAAAGAGTGAGTTGTACTCTGATTGTGCAGCTAGTTCATTCACATCTTCTATGGACATGTTACCCATAAATGTTGTGTCTCCTAGTCTTTGCTTTGCTTTACTCATAGCATCTACGCCAAACATGGAAGCAAGTATACTGTCACTTGTTTGAACAGATTCCGCTTCAGGTGCAAGAGTTGGGTCCGTCTTAGCACCATACATTATCTTAGCCATCTCCCCAACTTTCATGTCTACGTAAGCAGGGTTTACTTCAAATACTTCTGGCATTTCTATGATAGCTTCTACATCAGCAGCACCTAATGTTTGCATACCTTTTTGATTTGCTGCAGCTAATAGTTTCTCATAGAAAGTTTTTATACCCATAGCACCAGAACCCATAGCAGCCATGACCTGTTCCTTAGTAGCACCTAGAGCCATAGCTTTTTCAGCCATAGATCCATACTCAGATGCTAGGAGAGTTCTGTCAGCTATTGCTTTCCTGTTAGCTTTGGCTAGTTCTTCCTGTTCTTCTTCATACTCTTCAGCATCAGTTCTTCTTTTTCTGATACCCTCTGTCTGCTTATCCAAGAAGGCTGCTCCAAAAGCTTTCCAATCAAATCCCATCTTATTAACCTTTCGCCATCAAGCCCATTGGCTTCTCTTCTGGTGTGTCTTCTTCCTCTGGCTGATCATCAACCAACTCACTTAACATTCGCTTTCCTGGATCTGAACCATCATCAGGATTATCTTTTATGTATCCACCTACTATAGCTTGGAAACGTTGTAGCTCTCTGTCTTCTGCTTCCTTCTGATAATCTCTACCATCGTCAGACACTTCGACACCCATACTTGTGATGGCTTGCTTTAGAAACTCATGGATGATTGGCTTGACTAGCATACCTGCATCAACTGAATGAATACCATTCATATTTCCTGCACTTACTATGGTATCTACTATAGGCTTCAGAGATAGTCCTGCCTGACAACAAGCAGCAAGATCATCTATGACATCTTCGTTTGCCATACTGTCTATATAAAACTTAGTAACATCCTCTACACTAGACATCTCTGCTGGTTGTTCCCAAGGATTATTCTTAGGTTCGCCTGTTAAAGACTGACCCGGAATTGGTTGATCAAATATAGCTATTGTCTTCATTTTGTTATCCTACTTAGTAAATCCTGCACCAAAGTATAAGCCTACGATAGCAGATACTATGTGTGTATCTAGTGGTGTTATTACAAATCCTTCAGCATACTGCCACTTCACAACTTCCTGACCCGGCCCAAAGATAAAATCTAGGAAGCCTACCTGTATCTCAGTGTAGCCTACGTATACGCCTACTTCAGGATAGAACACAGCAACCAACTTTGGCAACACTATTATAGCAAATACTGCAGATAATGCAATAAGTCTTCTTGTCCATGCAAAGTGTTTATCGTTCTTTCCTGCGTTACGTGCTTCAGCTACAAACCCTGCGTTTGCGTTGGCACGTTCCATGAGCATCTTGTTCTGCTCCTGTTTCATCTTCATGCTCTGCCCCCAAATGGACATCACTCCACCTAAGACTGTGGAGCCAAGCATTGTTATTAGTTCTAGAGGGAGTCCAAACATTATAAATTTATCTCTTCATTTAATACATCATTCGCATTAGGCTTATCTTTAACATTTTCAGGATGTAGACTTCTAGTTGTTGTGTATTCCTCAACAGTATTTCCATCAGCATCCTCCCACGTAAATGTAGGGTTAGCTCTTGTTCCAGTTATTACTACTTTAACAATAGGATTCCAATCATCTAAATTTTCTCCTATCATGTTAGCCTCTTTAGCCCTACGTGCGGATAGACCTGAAGATGAAAATCCTTCTGAACCAATAGCGTCTTTCATTTCTGAAACAAATTCTCTCATGTCATTATCTTCTAGGGCTGTTTTTTGATTGGTTCCAAATGAGCCAACGTTCCACAAATAGCTCATCAATGCCGTATGATTTTCTTTATCTACTGTTTTAAATATATCTTTATTCTCTAAATATTTTTCATCCACATATTGTTTTGTAAAGTCTTTTGCAAAATCACCAAAGGTAGTATAATCATCTGGATCTAAGTTATACTCATCAGCCTTAGATTCTGTAATACCTAAATCATACGTTGGAGTTGAAGATAAAAAGTCTCCTCCTCTTCCCTCTAAATCTACTAATTCATCAAGAAGCTCATCATTAAAGTCTATAGAGTTTACACCCTCTGTATCTAGTAATTCTCTTTGAGTTCTTGGAGATGTATCAATAAGAGGAGCATCAAGCTCAGTAACAGTAACCTCTGGTCTAGCTCCTAGCCCTCTAATTTTCTTGTCTACTGTTGCTTCGGAAGGTAGAGGTATCTCATCATAACCTAGCTCTGGTTCAAATGTGCGTTGATCTAAAGGTACACCAGACTGATAGAACTGTGCGTCTGGGTCTACACTATCAACAATATCTTTTGCTCTTTCCATCTCTTGAGGTGGAGGTATAATAAGAGTTTCACCTGCAAGTATACGATTTATATTTTCTATTTTGTTTACTTTTGCTAAATCATCTATAGCAACACCTTCTCTTTGAGCAATCTCAGATAGTGTGTCACCTCTTTTTATGGTGTACTCTTTGCCGCCTATTCCTCTTTGTTTTAAGAAAGCATTGACAGCATTCTTTACCCTATCCTTATTGGCAGTAACAGGTGGTACTACATCATATCTCATGTTAGCATCACTGGGTATACCACTGTAAAAAAGAGGAGGTGCTTTACTGTAGTCTACTGCATCTCTTATTCTAGCATCCATTGCTGCAATATTTATAGGCCCACGAAACAGCGGTCCTCTATATACTTTTGAAGGATCTACTTCCGTATCTTTTGGATCATCTCCACCAAAGNANTTAAANAATTCAACAGCTTTATNTTTTACTGTATCTATNANTGATGTTGGTGGNTCTGGCTTATCGTCACGCTGTGGAGGCGTAGGTATTACATCATANGTNCTNCCTCGTTCAAATGGTTTAGAACCTAATCCTTTTGTTGGGCTACCACCAAAGCGTTCTGCAGGGTCTGCCCCCATCCCACTAAATCCACTACCTCTAGATGGTTTAGGATCTACTTTTTTATTAGATGGACGAGATCTACCATACTGNTCATACATTTNTTTTTGAGTGAACTTTGGATCGTACATATTATTTTCCCAAACCTTTGAATGGATTAAAGCTTCCGAGGATAATGTCTGTTGCGCCTTTAACAAGCTCATTAACAAAATTACCAGCAGCATTTTCAAGTAGTTTTCCTGACTCGCCATTTGCTTCTATCTGCGCTTCTAATATCTTAGTTGTTCTGTCTGCTGCGCTTTCACCAGACTGCCAAGCCCATGCTAACAAATCACGCTCACGTTGTATAGCATTATTATACATTGTAGATGTGAGATTGTTTGCTACTAATGCTGCATCTCTGTTTGCTTGGTTAGCTGCTGCGTTGGCTGCTGTAGTAATAGCTTGCGCCCATGCAGCGTTTGCTTGTGCAACTATCAAATGGTTCTGTGCGTTAAATTGATCACGTGCATTAATCTGCGCTGTATTGAACTGAGACAATGCATTTAATTCACCTGCATTGAAACGGTTGATAGCGTTGATTTGCTCTGCGTTAAACCTTTGTACCTGTGAACCTAGTCCTGCAAAGAATTGATCTGTTTGCATCTGACTTGTAGCATTAAATTGTCTTGCAGCATTTATTGCAGCAGCATCACTAAGTATAGCTTGAGCAGTNTCTTGTGATTTTAGAACAGTCATTTGCTGTTCNTTACTTAGATTAGCCATGTCCATAGCAAGGAATGATTTAGCATTCTGTACNTTAGCGGCTTGTCTGGCATCTAAGTTACGTAAATCTATTTGAGTTAATGTAGCTGCATCGGCTAAAACTTTTGCTTGTCTAGCATCTAAGTTAGCTAAGTCTACGGTCTGTGCCATCTTAGCGTTTTCTAGTGCTACCTGTTGCTCTGCAGTAAAGTTTATGTTAGCTATTTCAGATATACGTGCTGCGTTTCTTACCCTAGTTTGAAACTCTTGGTCAAACTCTAAACCTAAAAAGCTTGCACGTTGTTCAGCGTTAAGTAAAGCTACTTCTTGTTTGTTGGATGCATCTATCTGTGCGATGGGCAGGGCTGCTTCCATACCTGCTTGTACAATAGCCATACCTGCCATGCTAGAAGCTGACAGTCCACGTGCAGCCATTGCTGCTGTTGCATTACGCATAGCTCCTGCAGCCCATGAGGGTGGATCGCCACCTTGGAAGTCCTCCATCAAAGTGTCTAGCTCAGTCTTTACAGATGCAGCTTCGGTCTTTGCTATGGTGGCATCTACTCTACCTTGATCTACAGCAGAGCCAGATATTAGTTGATCTGGTGTAACCTTTAGTGGATCAGGGGCATCTACTGTTTGTGGCTCTCCTATTTGTGCAGCTTGTAACTGTAGTGCTGCGGCTGCAAAAGGATTCATTTGTGCAGGATCAACAAGAGAGTTTGGATCTANCTCNCCTTGTGCNGCTAAATAATTATCTAGGGCTGCTTGTAGTGCTTGCTGAGATTCGTATGCTTGATATTCTGCTGGTGTCATAGCAGCAATTTCTTCGGCTGTTGCTGCTGCTCCTGTTACTGTAGCTCCTGCCTGTGCTGCTGTTCCTGCTTGTCCTGTGCCTTGTGGTATAAGTGTTGCTGGTCCACCGTCTGCTGCTACAACGTTTGCTCTAGTTACCATAGCATTTGGATCAGTGCCTATTTGTTGTGACAGTAGAGAGCCACTTGGCATCATGTTTGCAGGGTTTCGTGTAGCACCACCTGTTGGTGTTGTGCCTCCTGTTGGTGAACTTCCAGCACCGGGAACGTTAACAGGATTAGGTTGATTAGGGTTAATTACAGGAGAGGCTTGTACTGGTGTTGTTCGTCTTGAATCGTTTCTACTGTCTCTATCTTTAGCTTGTCTTTCTAAAAACTTTTGGTGGTTCTTTATAGACAAAGCTCTATGGGCTGCTTGTTGTGCTGCAGTACCACCTTTTCTAGCAGGAATAGGTGCAGCAGANCCTGATAAATTTTTGATACCCNTNNTTGACATATCNNNTGCNGCNTNTGCTGCAGANTAGTTTCNTCTATANNCANCAGTAGACATGTTTACAGGCTTGCCCTCAACCATNTGNCTAGCNGCCATAGTGTACTTNCCCATCTTNGCTGCTGCTGCAGGACTAGCTGCTAGGAAAGCATTGATAGACTTTTGATCTTTAGGTCCATTATAGCCCAACGCTGGTAGTATCTTGTTTGTAATTGTCTCAGGCTTGAATCCTGCAAATTTTTTAGCCATATCTTATTTCCCTATTTGCATCCACAGTGATGCGGCTATGAAAGTTATTACTGCTACTGTTGACATCTTTACAATGGTTGACCATACACCTCTTCGTGTATCACGCCACATTTCTAGTAAGCTACGCATTTCAAGTATGTCTTTACGAGCATCATCATCATGCAGCCCTACCTCACGCAATGCTGCTGAAGCACCACGCTTGGCTGCACGATCTAACATATCTTCTAATTCTTCTGGTGTTATCATTTCCAATGTGCGGCGGCTAGTTGTTGAATTGTTGACCCTGACACAATGTTAGACGCAGGGTTGTTTTGAGTACAAACATAGCTTGTAGTTCCTAGAGATGTTCCTTGATCTCTCCAGCTATAGTGATTGGTAGCACCTTCTAAATCAATTTGCTGCAAGCTGTCGGAATTGCTAACAGTAACCGAACCTGCTGGATTTGTGTCTTCAGTTACACCTGAACCGATTGTAATGCCATTATATTGTGTTGAAAGTGAAATAGTTTTAGAATAACTACTTGTGTTTGTATTCTGTGCTGTTGCTGTCGCTGTAGGAGTAGAACTATTGTATCCAGTTATTTCCCATATATGGGCAACAGATCTACCACTGCCTCCATTTCCAGTAACATAGGTAGATCCTGATGTAGAAGTAACTAAATAATATACTGCTGATGTGGGTGCTGCTTGCCAAATACCTGAATTAGAACTTACAGTGTCTATTTTACAGGCTTGCGTCATGTTTGTGCCACCCAAAGTTACATATGTGTTATTTGATCCTGCTAATTGAAGTGTAACAACAACTATTTTTGTACCAGAACTTAGAGTAACATATCCAGCAGGAAATCCGTTACCAGTTGTAAGTGTACGTCCTTTGTAAGTACCAGTAGGAGCTGCTGCAGAAACTCCATAGTACTCATTAAAAGCATTTTGTGCGGTAGAACCTTTACCAATCATTGCACGAATGTCGGCATCGTTTAGTGCAGCTTGTGAGCCACTACCACCACCTGCCTCAACGTGAATTTGGTTTATAGTTATTTGACCACTACTTGGTAGAGCCATTATTCACACTCACATTTTTTACATTTACATTGATCTAATTGTTCTTTTAATTCTTTTATTGCTTCTATTAACAAGCCATGAATTTGATCGTATTGTACAGTTTTAAACTCAACATTACTATCGTCATTAAAAACTAAATTTGTATTTTGAACTGCACTTGGTAAAACATTTTCAAGCTCTTGAGCTATAACCCCTGCGCCTTGATTTCCATCATTAGTGTAGGTAAAAGTATAACCATTTATCTGTGAAACTTTATCCAGTGCATTTTCAATTTTGTTAATATCTTTCTTTAGTCTTTCATCAGATATTGTGCTAGAGTAGCCAATAACGTTTCCGTCAACGTGCAAGTCACCAGCATCGGTCAACCTCATGTCTTCTCCACCAGCAGTATAAAAACGCATTCCTACACTTGCATCAAAGAAAACGTAATCGTTACTGTTGCCAGTATAAACATCTGTATTACTACTTGAACGTCTATCAGTCTTTAGGGCAAAAGTTAAATCATAAGGATCACCATCTGTACCATTAGAAGTGTCAGTCCAGTTTATGTCTATGCCATCTCCTTCAACAAACTTAACTTCTTTACCATCATCAATAGTAACCTCAGTACCATCGCCATCTTCCAATATAAAGTTAGACATCACACCACCACCAGAAGATGATAGAGTGCCATTAACAGTTAGATTACCTGTTATTGTAGCATTCTCATCTACAGTAAGATTATCTGTCTTTACCGTACCATCGAAGAAAGCGTCTTTATATTGTAATACACTTGTACCTAAGTCTACAACATTAGTAGTCTTTGGTCTAAGTACGGATGCTGTAGCTACTACGTCTTGTGACGGTCCTATCTTTTCAATAGGTGCGCCCTCTGCTGCAGTGCCGTCATGGGTGTGACCAGTACTAGCATTGAATGCTGACTGTACCTGATTGTACTCATTGTTAAAATCATCAGCGTCAATAACACTTCCTGTGGTAATATTAGCTGCTGCTTGTCTTGTATAACCTGCCATCGTTACTGCCTATCATGTTGTCTATACTCAAGCACTGCTGTGTCAAGAGTAAAGGTTGGATTTGTTGAGTTGTCTATAATACGCATTGCTATTGTTTTAAAAGAGCCTATTAGATTTTCTTTGTATATCTTATCTAAGGTTCCTCCAAAAGTAACACCAGAGCCTCCATACACAGAAGTAGATGCACCATATAAACTTACACCGCCACCCGATGAACCTACCTGTATAACTTCTGGTTGTATTATTCCTGGATCGTTTTTACCTTCAAAGTCTATTTTAAAGTTAACATCTAGAGCCATAGTGCCTGTAGGTTCTGCATACAAAGTAAGTTTATATAAAGTCTTACGTATTTGCGGATCTGTAATAGGCATGAACGGAGATTCATATATTGACTCGATAGCACTACCATCAAAAGAATTACCTGAGTCCATCCTATAACAGAAACCATCATCGTTAGCAAACATAATAGTCTCTGTTGCACCTGAGTATGTACTATCTGCTACGTTTACTTTTAGTCCTTTTGTTGTTGACCAAGCTATACCACTACCACCTTGAGCTATAAATTTAGTCGCTATCAAACCTGATGAATTGGCATCGCTAACAGAGGGTATAAATGAGAACAATCTATACTGTGATTTACCTCTAACTAGTACAGAACAAAATGTATCAGATGAAGCTATAAAATCATTAGCGTCTTTATAAATTGGATCAGATGCAATGTCAAGAGCAAGGTCACCAATACGATCAGTAGCACTTAATAAACGTATACCATCAGGGGATAAGTATGCTACGTCACCACCAAATTCTTGTATACTGTCTGGGTTAATACAACCTATTTTGTCTGTTATAGGCTCTAGTTTAAAATCAGATGAGGTACTACCTACAAGTTTCTTGATTGTGTCTGTAGTAAAAATAATAAGCTGATCACGAAAGCCTATCATGCCTGTTACGTCAAAGCCTACATTTATAGTACCAGCACCATTACTTGTAGCAAAGTCATCTACTGTAGTTGGTGCTGTAAAAAATATCTTACTACCTTTAGAGTAGAATGCATGATTTTTAAATACTGCTACATTTTCTGCACCTTCTACATCTGAACTGTTAGATGATGTTAAATTTACTGTAGTGTTTCCACTGCTATTAAATATTACAGGAAAACTTTTACTATCAACAAATATAGTTTTGTCTTCTTGAGTAAAATTAAAAGATGCATGTCTTACTTTTTGTGTATTGGTAGATGAACTCGTACCTACGTGTGACCAAGTTGTACCTGTTCCATGAAAGTATAATGTCTTGTCAACTTGACTAGAATGAAATGTACCAAATGTAAGAACGGTATTATCTGATATTGATTGTGCTGAGTCAAGTGTAATGCTGTTCTGATTTGTTACTGTTGCTACTTTTACAACACCAGATATACCTGTGCCTGTAACAAACATACCAGCTTTTATATTAGTAACAAAACTAACAACAACGTTGTCAGCTATAGATACTGCTGTGTCTAGTACGATACTAGTCTGACTAGTTACTGTCTTTACTGTGACTGTACCAGTAATACCAGTGCCAGTTATGACCATTCCTTTGGTAATAGTTCCACTAAAACTTACACCAGTACCAGTAATACTAACACCTGTGACTGGCCCTTCTGCTAAACCTGTACCTGCTATGGTGGCTCCTGTTATACCACCTGACCCATCTACTGTAGTTATTGTTATGGTTGCATCGTTAGCTGTGGTAGCACCATTTAACTGTGTACCCACGATAGTAATTGTTTCACTAGCTGAAAATCCTGAACCTGCTGCACTAATAGCTACTGTATATGTAGTACCTGTTTTAGTTACATTAAATGTAGCACTGCTACCAGAACCACTATAGCCAGACTGCGTTGGGTTTGTATATGTGACTGCGCTAGAACCAACAGAAGTAACTGTGATAGTTGCGTTGTTTGCTGAAGTAGCACCACCTAAGTTTGCACCAAGTACCGTTACTGTTTCGTTAACCTTGAAGCCTGTACCTGCTGCATTTATTGCTGCTGTATATGTACCATTTGTATTTGTTACATCAAACGTAGCACTTGCACCAGCTAAAGAAGTAGCACCTGTTACTCCTGTAAAAGTTCTTGCTCTGTCTAAGGTTACTGTAGTGCCACTACTAACAGCACCATTTACTACGGCTGTAGCTGTGTTGTTATCAAGAGCAACTGCTGTAGCGTTGGATACTGCTCCGTTTACTGTAGAGGTAGCTGTCTGATATTCTGTTACAGTAGCGGTATTCATCTTTCTAGCTGTTACAACTCTGCCAGAAGATATAACTTTCATAGCAAGAACATCGCCACCACCGGGAACTAATGTTGAGCTAAACTTGCTGTAACCTTTTAGTTTGCTATAGCCACCTTCTCTGTTAGACTCAAAATTCTGCAGAATAGTAGCAGAGCCTACAGCATTAGTACCTTGTTGTAATGGAGTAAGGTTAGATACTAACCCTCCCTTAAACTCCATAGGGAATGTTGTCCATTGTACTGGCATTAAAAATGTACTCTTGTGTCTCTTAGATATGGCGTTCTATTTATATTTATAGAGCGTAGGTATTTGATTTGTTCTTCAAACTTCTGAAGAGCTAATTGTGCAGATTGTGTATCCCCTCTAAACTGATAAGCATAGTACATTGCACCCTCTACTATGGCAAATCTGTATGACTCTGGTATAGGAGGAACATCGAGTGCATTTTCTAAATCGTATCCTAATGTATAATATTCGTATACTATAGTGTATGCTTTGTCAGGTACAGGATGACATATAAGTTCTCTGCCCGGAGTTCTTATAATGTGCGTAGGTATCCCACGTATGCTTGCTGATGTGTTAAACTCATCGTCAGCATATTTTTCTATCCACTCTTCATATACTAAAGATTTAAGTTTTTCTGTTCCTATACTTAAACTATCATCTCTTTTTGTTCTGAAGGAGTTCATATTTATTGTTTTGACATCTGGTGAATAAGCATACTTCATAGTACCAGCAGCTAACACTAGTTCTTCCTGTACATGATTCCAAGGCCACTCATACTCTTCTTGATTAATATGTCTTATTGATGAGTTTACAGCATCTTTAGCTAAACCATAATACCCTACAGCAGCAGAAAAGTTTGTAGAAGTTAGCTGTACTTCGTTTAGTCTGTTGTTAACATCGTTAACTAAGCCAAGAAAATTATAAGCCATTTATCTTTCCCTAATCGGTAATATCACCGTGCGTTCAAATGTTAGTCCTTGTGTTGTAGTTATACGACAAGTTATATTATATCTTTTATGATTTGTACCTCCAGCAAAACGTGCAGTGGCTACGTTGCCAGAAGTAGTGGTAGCTAAAAACTGTAACCCATCTACCGTTTGTGCTGTTTCTACTGGTACTTTAGTTCCGTCTGAATCTTCTACAGAAAATAAAGCTGATGATAGATTGTTATCACCCAAGAACCTAGACCAATCTACACTGAAGTCTTGCTGTTCATCAGGGTCTTTTTCAGGCCATTTGTACGCCATGTCATATCCTTAACTAGTTATATATACTACTCTATGTTTGTTTACAGGACGTATAACTACTGTTCTACCCCTATTAAATTGATCTGCAAAATTTTCAAAAGGAAAGACTACACCATTAGCAGAGATAGAATTTTTAACTGCAGGAGCGATTACACTACCTATCGTTATATTTCCTGGTCCAGTTACCGTTGGTGCAGTTTGACTAAAGGCACTAGTTGTAGCTGGTATTGTAAAATTTGCTGGGCCAGTTACAAATAGAGATGCAGAATTACTACTGGTAGTTATAGTATTTCCCATAGCATTGCCATGTGAGGTACAGTAATATCTTAGTCCTTGAGAAGGTGCGTTTGTAGGAACAGCAAATGTCACAGTTGCGCCTGAATTACCTGCTGTACCGCTTACCGTAACTCCGCTAGTATAAGATGATGAACCATTTTTAAATGCTAGTGGGTGTCCAGAAACACTACTATCACTTACATCAAAGACATATGTTGTTCCTTTGGAAAGTTGTAGGGTTGGAGTGTTTACACCATTTAAAACAAATACGTTAACCCCACCTACATTTGAAACAGTTACAGTAAAATTTGTGGTACTTTCAGCAGTCCTTATAATATTACCCATACCGTTACCATGTAAGGTGCAATAATATCTATATGGCATTGTACCAGTTGTAGCAAGCTCTAGTGTTACTGTAGCTCCTGTTTGTCCTGCTGTTCCCGAAGTAGTAACTCCTGTAGTGTAAGCATTACCAGAAGCATCTTTAAATCTAAATGGATGTCCACTATTACTACTATCGCTTACATCAAATACGTATGTTAATCCTTTTACTAATGTTAGTTCAGCAGCTTCTACACCATCTATATAAAATTTATTACCACTTCCACTATTAGCTACAGTTATTGTATAATTATGTGTTGTTAATGATTCAACATCTCCAAATGCAGAACCAAGAGCATTTACAGTTGCTAACGTTGGACCTGCTTCACCTGTTTGAGTGGTTGAATTAATTGCAGTCGATGCTGTAGCTGCAGGGGATGTGGTGTTTGCTGCAGCACCAAATGTTAATGCAGATATACTTGTAGAACTTGCTAGGCCAGAAATGCTAGTAGTTGCTGGACCCTGACCTGTAATAGTACCTACTGCCCCAGCAGCAGCCTGTCCAACAAGTTCGTTTGGTGCAGCAATACCTGTGGTAGTAGGAGAATTAGCTACACCTTGCGTAGTTACTGCAGGAAGAACAACAAAGTTACCTTCGCCACCTAAAGCACTTATCGCTGTTTCGGCTATTGAAGTAAGGGCTAACATTTAACTTTCTTTCTACTCAACAAAACTTGATTGAACCCATTGCTGATTTTCTTCATCCCACAAATGATAATGCGTTTCTGTGTCTGGTGGTCTTTCTATGGGTGGCTCCCATTCTCCATTTTCGCTGTTCATTGTCCATGAAGCAAAAGGTTTTGGGCAAACAAAGGCATCTATATCTGCGTTATAAGTGTCTCCAATAGCGGCATATCTTTTCCTAATATTATCGTTGTAACTTGTTTGTTTCCAAACAGTATCTTCACCAAACATATTTTTTAAAAAAGTAATGCCAACAGCTTCGCTTTCGTTTCCTTCTTCATCAAGAATATCATCATTGCCTATAACAACTATGTCAGTAACAATGTTATCTTCAAGTCTTGCAAAGTGTGCCATTTACTGAAACCTATATTGAAGAATTACAATGCCAGAACCGCCAGCACGTCCTGCCGAACCGTTCCAACCTGAACCACCACCGCCTCCAGTGTTGCCAGAGCCAGGAAAGGGAGGTGGGCTACTAAGGCCACCACCATTGCCGCCACCGCCAGAGCCAGAAGCAATGTTTGTTGTCCAACTAGTACCACCGCCACCACCACCTCTATAACCACCGAAATGGTAACGTGCGCTACCGCCAACACCGCCTAGGTTGTTTCCTCTTGCAAATCCATTTTGACCGCTACCGTTTGAGCCACCGCCACCACCGCCAGCTAATCTACGTCCACTACCGCCACTATTACCTTGACCTGATATACCAGTACCACCGCTATAGTATGTTGCTGTTCCAGTATCGAAACCACCACCGCCACCAGATCCACCGTTTCCAGCACCGTAGCTTGGCTCTGTAGATGCACCGCCACCGCCACCAGTTGAGGTAATACCTATAGCAGAACTATTGCCACCATTACCACCAGCCTGATAATAATAGCTCGAAGTTCTGCCAGCACCACCACCGCCAATACTTATATAATTATTCCCTGCGCTAACAGTTTTAGAGCCATATCTATAACCGCCACCGCCACCGCCGCCAATACCAGAACCACCGCCGCCACCTGCAACGACTAAATATGTAACTGTGTTGGAACCTGCACTGTTACCACCATTTGTTATATTGAAATAACCGTTGCTATAAAAGTAATGCGTTCTGTAATTACCGCTTTGTGAAACACTTCCACCAGTAGCATAGACATAGGCAGCATTTGCAGCACCATAAAATTGGTTAAAGCTTATTGTGCCACTACTGGGTATGCCACTTGCTACGCCATAATATTCGCTTAAAGAGTGTGGTGCAGAGCCACCAAATTCAGCCGCAATTTGCGACATTGATAATGATCCACTAGATGGTAATGGCATATTTAACCCTCAAGTATTGCTCTTAGTTCTTCTATTTCATCTTGCTGTTTTCTGATTGCTTCAACTAATAAGCCCACCATATTGCCATAAGCAACGGTTTTAATTCCTTTTTCATCAGTTTCGACAACTTCTGGCAAAACTCTTTCTACCTGTTGAGCAATAACACCAGTTTGTTTTGGGTTACCTTCAATATCATTACGATTAAAAGTTACGCCTTGAATAGCTTTTATTTTTTCAATCGGGTTTTCTATTGGCTCAATATTGTCTTTGAGTTTTTCATCTGAATAAGCTGTAACATTGCCAGATGCAGTCATAGTACCATTGACATAAAAACCGCCACTTTGTGTGTAGGCTTTTTCACTACCGTTATGATACAATTCTACTTCTGCATTTCGCCTACAAAGTATCGCCCATTCATTGTCAGTATCGTTATAAATGCCAAAATTACTTGCGCCATCAGACATCATCGTCCAATCATCACGAATACCATAACCTGCCCAAGAAACTCCACGATCATCGTCTACTTTTATAGTACCGTAATTTGCTGTAGCTACATCAACGTAGCCTAATGCAGTAGCGGCTGTTTGATAGTAAGAGCCATGCTGTCCATCCAATAAATCAGCATTAATATTTAACGCATCTATGTCTGATTTAGTTTGGTCAGCCGTTGCGCTTGTCTCAATACCATTTAGCTTAGTTAACAACGCATCAGTAAAAGCATTTGTATCAGAGTTATTTTCATATGCAGTTTTTATTTCAGCATCTGTTTGGTCAGCCGTTGCTGAAGCCTCAATACCATTTAACTTCGTATGATCAGCATCAGTAAACACATTACTGTCTGTGGCACTTTCAACAAGCGTTCTAATTTCTGCTGCTGTTTGATCTGCTGTAGCTGATGCTTCTATACCATTTAACTTGGTATGGTCAGCATCTGTAAAAACATTACTGTCTGTAGCACTTTCAACAAGAGTTCTAATTTCTGCTGCTGTTTGATCAGCAGTTGCACTTGCTTCAATGCCATCTAATTTTGCACCATCTGTAGCTAAGTCTCTACCATCAACAGTTCCACCAACAGTAATATTATTTCCTATTGCTACATTGTTACTAGCATCTTCAAATACTAATTTAGAAGATGGCAGGGTGACAAAAATATCTTTTTCACCCGAAGACCAGTTTATAGCATTGTTACTGTTCGTACTACTTAGTATTGTAGTTCTTGCAAGAGTGGTTCCAGAGGCCGTAAATGTGCCGATGCCAATCTCGAATTGAGTGCCATCAGTACAGCAATAGTAACATGTATTACCATCTCCTACTGCTGTAAACCCTTGGAAGTTTCCTGTGGCTCCTTCTAGAGTGTAGGTTCCTGTTCCAGTAGTTTCAGTCGTTTCTTTTACTCTATTTGGATTTACTAGTGCCATTTTAGTATCCTTACGTTATACGTAGAACTGCGTTGGATGCATCTGCTGCTGGAAAGATAACAGTAAAATCACCTGCTGTTGATGCTACGTTTGAGCCAAACGAAAATACAGCTATAGCTTTGTTACTTGCCGAACTGTTATATATCAAAGCTCCAGCAGCCGTGATTGTTAGGTTCGAGAACACTTCATCTGCAAAGTCTACAAATGCCGTAGTTCCCGATAAAGATATTGTAGCGGAATCTAAGTTTTGCCCCCCTGCACTATAGTTTGTTCCTGAAGCTTCATCTGAGTTAGCTGTAAGATCAGAATAGTTAGTTGTAGCTGCACCAAACGAACTTGTTGGAGAAGGTTTAATTAACGCTAATTTTAGCGTGTGTGTGTCTAAATCGTGAACACCCCCAAGTAGCTCTTGCTTGAAGCTGTTGCACATTGCTGTAGTAATAGTACCCATGAGAATGTTCCTTTTGTTAAGGGCAATGTAAATGCACTAAGAGGCCAGCATTAAGCCAGCCTCTAAGTTTATCTTGATTAAGCAACGTTGTAAATAGCTGACACCAATCCTTGTGGGCGTAGAATCTTACGTCCATATAGGTGCATACCACGTACAATGTCTGCAAATGAGTCGGGATCTCTATAGTTCTCAACTTTGTTCATTTGCTCTGCAGTCGCTACAGACTCTTGCTGTCCACCTAAGATTACACCGTAGTGTGCATCTTGGGCTAGTGCGCCAGCATGTGTTGGACCATTACCTTTGGCAGGTAGGTTGTTTGAAACGTACACTTGAAAACCGTGAATGTTTCCTGCAACCAATCCATTTTGTAGACCTGATCCACCGAAGTCTGCATTGAGAAGACGTGAGTCTTCATCTTTTAGCATTTCCATGAATACTGGATCTACTACCAACCAACGCCCTCTTGAATCAACATCTGCTGTATCCATTTGACGTGCCATACGTGCTATGACTGTTAATGGAGATACAGTAGCTGATGATAGAGAGGTTGCACCAGGTAAGCGTGTTGCCATTGGAATGGAATCCCCAGTAGCGTATGCTGTTGATGCAGCGTCTGCTGACCCTAATGCGCCCATATCAGTAGCGTCCAACTGGTTAGTCTTTAAAAATTCACCGTTGATTTCACTTGATGTTGGGTGCTGTGCATCACCTGAAGTTGAAGTAATCAATGCTCCAGCTGTGCTGTAGCCTGACATGTAAGAAAGAACATCTACGTCAATAGCGTCTGCCATTTTGTAGGCTGCTCTATCTGCAGCTAGACTTACGAAGTCAACATGAGAGAACTGCTCTTCGATGTCATCCATTTTAAAAGCAAAGTAGTTAGCTTTGTCAATGGTGAGTGAGA
>NZAX01000029.1 GCA_002687665.1 Flavobacteriaceae bacterium | reverse complement strand
TAAGTCAGCAGGAGAATAATCAAAAAACAACTCTGCTTTTGGGATCTGGAAAATATAGTCTTTCTTTTGTAGAGAACTGATTTATTGGGCGTATTTTGAAATTTTTCTTTCGAGCTTTCCCCTCATTTTTATTACCAAATTTGAATAGTCGGGATTACCCGCTAGGTTTTTGAGTTCCTTTGGATCGGATTTTAAATCATAGAGTTCTTCCTTGGCTTCTATATTTCTGTACCTCATGAATTTCCATTTTTCGGTTCTGATGCCCTCACTAGGAGGGATGGGCTCAAATTCCCATAAATGCTCTATCAATAGTTCCTCTCTCTTGTAGGGAGATTGACCGGTCTTAACATAAGGTACCAAAGAGTTTCCATGTGTCTTTAGTTTACCATCAATTCCTGCAAAATCTAAAATTGTGGATGCTAAGTCAACATTGGCGACCATGTCATCAACATCGTGGTGTTGGTTGACGCGTGGATCAAAAATGATCAGTGGTACCCTGATCGAGTTGTCATACATCAACCACTTGCCTGCCATTTGTCTCTCTCCCAGAAAATAGCCATTGTCCCCCATCCAAATAATGATCGTATTGTCTTCGATTCCTTTTGCTTTTAGCAAATTTCTTATTTTTCCAAGTTCATTGTCCACCCCACCGATCATTCTGTAATATCCTTTAAGGCTTTCTTGATAACGTTCTGGGGTATCAAATCGCCAATACCAACGGGTTCTGTTAAATCCCTCCCTTACCTCTTTGGGCAGGGCATTAAATTGTTCATCGGAGGCATTTTTAGGTGCTGGGATCTCGATGCCTCTATAATAATTATCTACTTCTTCTTGCCAGAAATATTGTTTTTGAATCCCCTCCCAGGCACCATCGTGTGCATGGGGTGCACTAAAGCTAATAGACAAACAAAAAGGTTGGTCTTTTTCAGTATTTTCGATGAAACTCAAGGCTTTTTGTCCGGTATATCGGGTAAGGTGAACAGTGTCTTTTCCAATGGTTTTATAATAATATCCTCTATGATCTTTGAAATGGTTATTTCGGTCATACACCTCGTGTTCAGAAAATGACTCGGTCAAGCCTCCATTATTCTTAATTCCCAGTTTACCGAAAAAGCCAGTTTTATAACCTTTTTTCCTTAGTTCATAAGCATAATTTTGTTGGTTGTATATCGAGTCAAGGGTTGTGCCTCCAAGGGTGAATTTGTGTTTTCGCTCATACAGTCCTGTTATGATAGTCGCACGACTGGCACCACAGATAGGGGTGGTTACAAAAGCCTTGTTGAAATAGGTTCCTTCTTTTGCCAATTGGTCTTGTTGGGGAGTGATGATGATTTCATTTCCGGCATAGCCAATGGCATCCCACCTTTGGTCATCGGTAACAATTAAAATGATATTTGGAGGGTTTTGAGTATTAGATTTTTGGTCACATGAACAAAAAAATAATATTAAAAAGAAGAGTTTGATCCTTTTATTCATAATAGAGAGAATACTTTGTTTAGATTTAATTGCTTTGGAGAAAGGTCGGGATGAGTTTCCATCAGGTCGCTCATGTATTCCCACCATTTTTGGACTATGGGATTTTCACCCAATGACTGAGAGTCTCTTCCCTCGGTTTCCTGATAGGCTAAAAGACAGTCGGTTTCAGGATCATGGAAAATGTGATATTTACCAATACCAGCTTCTTTGAGCAGATGCCTTAATTCAGGCCAAATTTTGTCGTGGCGTTTTTTATATTCTTCAAGTTTATTGGGTTTGAGGTACATTTTAAAGGCTAATTGATTCATTCCGTTGATCTTTGAAAAGTTTTTAGTGGATTGGTTGCCACCACTCATTAATTTGGCTGCTCATTTCTGCTACTATTTCAGGGTATTTTTCAGCCAAATTGAGTTTTTCTTCAGGATCCCGCTCCAAGTCAAATAACTGAATTTGGTTAGAATAGAACCCATAGTAATTTGATTTAGGATCTGTAAAATCTCTAATTACCAAATCCTTATTGGGCACCATCAACTTCCATTTTTTATTTAAGGCAACTTTATACAAAACTGTCTCAGATGGTTTTTCTACATTCAAAATGTCGTGGTTGTAACATTCAATAAAGAGCGTTTGTCTTTGCTCTAATTTTTCATTGTCTAGAACATTGATCCCCGGCAGTTCCTTATTACTAACATTTAAAAAACTTAATACAGTTGGGACCAAATCAATATTGCTGACCAATGTTGAGTGATTTATTTCCGGTTCGATCACTCCAGGCAATTTGAACATGATCGGAGTTCTCACACCCCCTTCATGAGGAGCCCTTTTGGAACGGGGAGCGTATCGATTACGTTTATCTGATTGGATCCATCCGTTGTCTGTAGTGTAAACAACCAAGGTGTTTTCATCCAATGATTGTTCTTTTAAGTAGCTCATCAAATCACCTACTGTCTGATCTAGCCATTCACACATGGCCCAGTATTTAGCAATACTTTCATTGGGAGCTACTGTTAAGTATTTATTCAATAGTTCTTCTGGAGGATTGTGCGGGGTGTGGGGTAAAAAAGGGGCATACCAAACAAAAAACGGAACATCATCATTTTGAGTTTGATCGATGAAATTAAAAATTGGATCTAATCCCTCTCTACCAATTTTTAAACCTTCATCACCGTGCCTTCCATTTCTTTTGTAATCACCATGCGTCATTCCTGCATCAAATTTTCCTTCTTTCCATGATCCCATCCACCATTTACCCGATTGGAAAGATCGGTAGCCTTTCTCTGAAAGGTAGTCCGTCAAGAGTTTATGCTTGTAAAATTTTTCTTTGATCACATCAAATTGAGCATTACGCTCTTTACTAAAAAGGTAATTAACAGATTTTTTCTTTACAGTCTTATTCGGTTCATTAAGAGGATACCCACTTTTTATCCACCTACTTGCGTCCCGATTTGAGTTTCCTGCATCATTACCTGTTTGTCCGTGTTGAAAAGCATATTTACCTGTGATGATACTTGCCAATGATGGTCCACATAGCGGGCTGGTTACATAACCACGTGTGTAAGTAGCTGATTCTTTTGCCAATTGGTCAATATTTGGGGTTTGGATATAAGGATGATCCATAAAACCATAATCTCCCCATGCCTGGTCGTCGGAAAGAATAAAAATAATATTGGGTGGGTTTTTTTCTTCATACTTCTGTTTTGTTCGACTAATGCAAGAGAAAAAGATTAAACATAACAATGTTACAACAAGTATACGGCTACGATTCATAAGTGGCTTTTTTAATTATATCAATTTATAAAAATTTAGTTACTTCAGAATTTAGACTGTTAAATTGGCAAATAATTTCTATTGAGAAATCTCTAGGGGAATTAATTTAGGATCTTCCAAAAGTCCAGCTTCCAAAACTTCCCATTTTGAGGTGCCAAAAGGTTTATAATCTAGTCCTACCATATTGATATCATAAAAGGTTTTCCACTCCTCTCCTCTTGCCTCCTTTGCTTTGATACGATTAGCTCCTGTGTTAGTGACTTGAATGCGAAGGGTATTTTTCCCCTTTTTCAGATTTTTAATATTAAGCTGATAAGGATTAGACCATAATGTGCCGACGAACTTATCATTTACCCAAATTTTTGCACTTTCCCGAACATCTCCAAATTCCAATAGCCAAGGGCCTTTATGTTCTGTTGGCCTGTTAAATTTGATTAAATATTGAGCAGTGCCTGAAAAGGCTTCCATTTTTTTACCCCATTGGGTCCAGGAGGTCAATCGATTTGTTTTTTTTGAAAAATCAATATTAGGTCCTCCTTTGATTAATTTAAAATCCCAGTCACCCAAGATCTTATAGGAATTTTTCAACGGTTTGTAATAATCCCATTTTGGTGCGTTGATCCTGTCGAAAGTTATAAGAAAGAGACTTGATCCCGAGGGTAGCGAAAGTTTTACTTTGGTTATATCTGCTTGATGTTCTGTAATAGCTTTGCCTGTTTTTCCACTTAATGGGTCCAAGATTAAAACCTCTTTGGAGGGAATGGCCAAGGATACAAATTCGTCAATTTTTTTGGAGGTATGATTGACCAGATAGTAGATTTTTTCGCCCCTGTGTTCCCTGCGTATAAATTTTAGACCTTTTTTGACCAATTCCTCTCTGATTACTCCTGCTTTTTTNAGGGGGATTTCAATTTCTTTAAGGGAATAAACTTTATTGATTTTTTCTTCTGTAAAGGCTTTAAGTGCTTGCTCTCTTTTTTGATACTCAAAAAAACCTGGAACACTTTGGGGGGTTCCCAAAAAGACAACCGATGCTCCCATGGTCCTGAGGGCAACTAGTTTTTTCAAAGTTTTCAGGGGCATATGCTGAGCAGCAGGAACAATGATTGATCGATAGTTTCCTCCTGGTAGTTTAATGATTCCATTTTCAACATTGATTTTTTCCAAAAAGCGATCCGATAAATAGTCGATGCTATAGCCCTCTTGAATTAAATGATGCACAGTTTCATAAAATGGAGTTCCCGACAACCAAGTATCGAGGCGATGAATAGCAAATTGTACCAATAGTTTACCCTCATTAAATTTTGCCCAACTATCGTGAATAGGCCAATAGACCAAAACATCATTGTTATGATTGCCCTGTTGTAATAGAGATTGTGATCGACTGATGTATTCAAAAAGAGCGGGAGCATCCTCCCAAATAGGGTTGGTATCATTAAAATTTACAGAGGCATAAAACTTCCACCCCGGCCAATTGGCAGATTCTGGCGAATAGGTTGATCCGTGTAAAAAGACATGATTAATACCATTGATAAACAAATCTTCCAATTCGGGTTTGCACTGAGATAAAGCAGTTCTAAAATGTTCTCTGAGCCAAGTAAAGGTTTCGGCCGAAACCTGTTTTTTGCCTGACAAATGTGCTGCAGAAGATGAGAATTTGATCATGGCTAGATCGGCATCTCCAGCTCGAAAATTTCTGTGAGGGTAATCCGCTGAACTTCCATTCCCTTCTATCCTCCTAAAACCTTTGATATCGTAAGGCATAGATCCAAAGGTTTCGCATTCAGGGATATCTGCAGCCCCATAAAGATCAATTAAGTTTCCTGGAGAGCCATGAGCCTGATATTTAGTTTTTACTCCTTTATTTTGCGCCCATATATTCCATAAGGGGTTGAATCCATCGATCATCAAATCAGATAAGGTCTCTCTGTAATCACTTCTTATTCGATTGCTGATTTCGTTATTGTTTCTATCAAATAACCGATTTGTATAAGGCTTGAGGTCGTAGCCGCGATTATTTTTAAAAGTCTCAAAAAAGCCAGGAGTATAGTCTGCTTTATAAACCTCATAGCTGTCATTGAAAACGGATCTTATCTTACCGTTTATATTTTTAAAGGCACTACTAAAATCCATAAGATAATTTTCTAATGCTTGCCAAGAAAAGTGATCAAAGACCCAACCCTCTCCTCCCGGGGCAGCTCTTTTAACTTTTTGCCTCGTTTGGTCTTCAAAGACAAAAAATAGCTCGTAGTTGCCTTCTGTAGCCATCCATTCTAGTTGTCCATTAATTACTTTGGTAGTCAGATCTATAAAATTGTTTTGGGTTTCAAAAGCAAAAACCCCAATTAGTTTTGGCCAAACTGAACCAACTTCGCGAAAACCCCACTTTCTACTTGGCCTAACTTTTTTTGAATCAAAGACCCTGATGTCAAGTTGGTCAGGGTATATCAAGGTTCCTGTTTCGAATGGTGAAACTCTCTCGGAAAAAAGGGTTCCCTTTTTTAGCTGTAATTTCCTTACAAAAATACGTTTGGCAGCATCAACTAAACTTACATTCTTTCCCCCCCAAGGCCACCCAGTTCCAAGTGTCAAGTCCACTCCCATTTGTAAGCTGTCTGCAACCCTTATCGTATAGTTAAGCATCTCAATCCAATATGGACTTAAAAAATCAATAAAATTTTTCTCTTTTCCTTTTACCCCATATATGGGTTCTATTTCTACACCACCTATTCCTGCTTTTTCAAAAGCGATTAATGATCGGGTGATATTTTTTTTATCGACCGCATTGCCCATCCACCACCAACGGGTCCAGGTTTTGGATTCCTTATTAACTTTTGGCCATTGGTAAGGGTTTTTTTGGGCGTAAACCAATCCTTTACTTACAAAAAAAACCCCAATAAGAGTTATGAAATATAACTTTTTCATTCAAACAGTTCAGAGGTTAGAGATCCATTAAACTTTCATCAAAGATTAATCACAGATTTCTTAAATTGGGTTGTCAATTTGGAATTTAAATTTATCTAAATAAGTTGAGGGGAAAAAGGATGATCCGAGACAATTTTGATATAGTTCAATAAGATGCTTTTTAGATAAGAAGTTCAAAACCAAATGAGATTGGAAAATAATTCAAAATTTGATCGATCTAGGAGATATGAGTGGGGAAGAAATCCGTTCACTCATTTAAAATAAATTTTTTAAAATTAAAATATAGGAAATGCTGGTATTAGTTTAGTAATATTTCTTTTAAGAAATCTATTTCTTTTTGGTCAAAAGGGGTTTTATCTGGTAAGTAAATATCGTGATGCCAAACCTCTGGTAGAGAATCAAATTCTTCTTGCCAAGAGGACCAAGGAAAAACAGTGTTTGTTTTGCCTGCTACAAATCCCCAGTTTATAGCTGCGATTCCTTTTTCTTTAAATAATGGAAGCATATTTTGGAAAGTATTTTCTTGTCCTCTCGCTAAATATTCAGTACACAAAAGAGGCCTATTATATTTTTCTAAATCCTCTATTTTCTTTCTCGTTTCATTGATGTTTCCATATGCATGAAAAGAGATAACATCTGAATTAGAAACTGCAAATTTATCAATAGGCGATAAGCTGTCTTTAACAACCCAGGTGTCAGGATTTTTCCATAAACCAACAGTTAGTGGCTGTGATGGATTTACCTCCCTTGCCCATTGAAATGTTTTTTTAAGTAATGAAAAACTATAAATACTTTTCTTTTTTACATCACGCCCTCTATCTGGATATCTTGGGTCAAAATGTGCAAAATTATCTGGTTCATTATATAAGTCCCAACCAACAATACGATTATCATTAGCAAAATGATTAATAACCCCTTTGATGTAATTTTTCAATTCATAATGACGTAAACTATCTCCTAATATAGCTGATCCTGGAGCTTGAACCCAGCCTGAATTATGCACATAGGGCAGAGGTTCTGGTTGTTTTCCTAATTTGGGAACAGGATGCCAAACATCATCGAGTAAGACTAGAAGCGTTTTAATTCCTTTACTTTCAGATATTTCTAAATAATTGTCAATTCGTTTCAAAAATCCTAATGAATCTTGATCCCATAGTAGATTATGAAGATATACACGGTGTAAATTCATACCTAATTCAGCACTCCATTCTAACTCTCTTTCAATTGTCTCTTGATCATAGGTGTCCTGTTGCCAAAATTCTAATTGATTTATAGAGGTACTTGGATTAAAATTTGTACCTACCATCCATCCATGATCCTTTTTCCATTCCCATGCTCTTTCTTCACTCCATCTATTTTTAATTAATGAAGAAGGTCTTTTTTGACATTGAATTAATATTATTAGAATAAATGATAAAAGTGAAAGTTTTGACAAAGTTTTCATGTGACATAATTGGTCTAGAAATGTAATAATTAAATTTTAATATTAAATGATGTCAATAGAATATTCCCTTTGTTATCAATCCCTTAAACAGTTGGATTGATTTTGTCTTTCTTACTAAATTCATCAAGAATATTGCAACTATGTTGTAATAAAAGAGTTACTTTTTTAAATTTGCTCAAATTTTTTAAAATTGAAAAATATTAAATACTTAACAAATAATTCCGATTTTTTTGGCGTTTTGACTTGTATGCTTTGTTTGATTCATTGCATATCTAGCCCATTAATTTTTATCTCATTTTTATCCTTGGACACAGACTTATCAATGTCTTATTCTTGGTGGTATAATCTTGATTATGTATTTGTTTTAATCTCTTTTATTATGGTCTATTTCTCAGTCAAAATTACAAGTGTTAAGTTGATGAAATATTTATTTTGGTTAAGTTGGCTTACCCTTTCTTTAATAATTATCAATGAAAAGACTGAGTCATTTAAAATTTCTGAGTACATAACTTACCTCGTTATCACGTCCCTCTCTTTATTACACTTATACAACTTAAAGTTCTGCAAATGATCGACATAAAACTTACTGTAACCGTTTTGTTGATTTAGTATGTAACTCTGTTTAAATATAGAACATAAGTTTATCTCCTAGATATGTGATTGATAGTTATCATTTAATGACACTTATTTTGAAAAGTTGAAATGACGTGATTTTGATTAACCATTTTGTTTCATCAGATTTATCAATCTTCTGGAAGTTGAAAGAGATCTTCCACATTGCAATTTAAGGTTTTCGAAATCTTTAGGGCGAGAACGGTAGATGGGATATATACACCATTCTCAATGGCGTTAATACTCTTTCTTGAAACCTCAGCCTTGACTGATAATTCCTCTTGAGTTAGCTTTGCCGTCTTACGAAATTCTTCTAAATTATTTAGGAGCTTTTGATGGTCTCTACCCATTCTTATTTTTTTTCATATTTGTTGACCGCTTCAGTCAACTCCTTTTCTGTATTTGGATATAAATATCCAGCAATCATCGTACCCACTCCGATTAAGCCTACTAAAGCTCCTACGCCTTTGAGGATGGGTGTTAAATAATAACCGAATATAAATAGACCAGCTCCAACAAAAATAGATATTACGCCACTACGTCTGTAATCAATAGGTTCTTTCTTTCTCTCATCAAAAATAGTTAAGAGTTCGTCTAATTTAGACGGGTTGTTTAAGTGTTTTACAATTTCTATAATTGCTTCTCTTTTTCTTTTTTGATCATAGTATTGCCAAATAAAGACTGATATAGGAATTATAATTCCTGCAAGTATGCCAAGAATTGGAATAATAATAAATTGTTCTGGATTCATAATGATTTTTCTAAATGTAACGCAAACGTAACATTTTTTTTTGAGAAGTAAAGGTTACATTCAGATTTTTAAAAAAAATATATATATTTAGTAAGCTAAAAAAATAATACCAAGTATAAAAAATTTTAAACCCTAATCTGAGCAGGCACCTGATGTGTAAAAATTAACACCATGATTGGTTGCAACGCATGGGTTTGAATAAGTTAATCCATCACATCCA
The DNA here is from genome assembly GCA_002687665.1 of Flavobacteriaceae bacterium. GTDB lineage: Bacteria > Bacteroidota > Bacteroidia > Flavobacteriales > Flavobacteriaceae > UBA8316. Next base: position 185 of record NZAX01000029.1, on the reverse strand, counting down.
CAAACAAGTTCTAAATGTCTTGTACACGGTGAACTTTTATTATCATTGTTTATGCAATTTCCTTCTGCACCACCTTTTTTGAAATAGTATGTGATTTTATCACCATCAATCAAAGGGTCATCAATAAACTTTATAACTAGCTCCCCGTTAATATAGTTGATATTATATTGTCTATTACTCTCTGG
>NZAX01000028.1 GCA_002687665.1 Flavobacteriaceae bacterium | reverse complement strand
TATTACATTACTGATTTCACAGATCAGGTGATTGTGGATTGGGAGAATCTGCGTGAAATTTCTTTTTATAACCTAGAAGGGCAAAGCTCTGCAAAAAGTTTTCAATTGGAATTGGATTATTACTATAAAAACTTTTTAAATGTGAGAGCAGCATACAAAAATTACGATGTAAAAGTAGATTATAAAAGTGGATATATCCAGAAACCTTTGTTGGCCAAGAATCGTTTTTTTGCCAATTTGGGCTGGGAAAGCAAAACCACTTTGACTGGGAAACAATGGCGGTGGGATTTAACCTATCACCATGTGGGGTCGCAGCGATTGGTCCATAATTTGGTTGATCACCCCAAAGGTTTTTCTCCAAGTTACACTCTTTGGAATTCACAATTAACCCGTGTTTTCTCCAAAAAATTTGAAATATATTTGGGAGGAGAGAATATTGGAAATTACAGACAACGTTCTGCTATTATTGGAGCTAATGATCCTTTTGGAGCCGATTTTGATGCGGCTCAAGTTTACGCTCCTATTTTTGGAGGGATGGTTTACTCCGGCTTAAGACTCAAAATTTAATTCTAATCATTAATTTTAAATATCATGAAAAAAATCCTAATCTTACTCATCGCCATACCATTGGGTATGGTAGCTCAAGAAAAACAAAAAAAGAGAACAAAAGCACAATTTACCGTTCATGGCAACTGTGAAATGTGTGAAAAAAGAATTGAAAAAGCGGCGCTCTCTGTAAAAGGAGTTAAATTGGCCGATTGGGACATTCCTTCTAATCAGATCAGTCTGATTTACAATCCACAAAAAGTGGATTTGGCAACAATTCATAAGAGTATCGCAGCCGAAGGTTACGACACTTCGGAAGCTAAAGCTAAAAAGGAAGATTATAACGAGCTGCCCAAATGTTGTCAGTATGACAGGAAAGAATACTAAAAAAAAACCTGCTTTTTCAAGCAGGTTTTTTTCTGATTAAGAAATTTTTGAATTACATCATTCCAGGCATTCCACCACCGCCACCCATTGGAGGCATGGCTGCTGGAGCCTCTTCTTTGATGTCAATTAAAGCACACTCTGTCGTCAAGATCATTCCAGCTACCGAAGCTGCATTTTCTAAGGCAACACGAGCTACTTTCTTAGGGTCAATAATTCCTTCTTTAAGCATATCTACAAATGAACCTTCTTTAGCATTGAAACCAAAATTATCTCCACCTTCATGTACTTTAGATACGACTACTGAACCTTCTCCACCAGAGTTTTCAACAATGGTTCTCAATGGAGACTCTATAGCTTTGTGAATAATTTGAACCCCTGTACCTTCATCTGCATTGTCAGATTTTAATTTAGTAAGACTTTTTTGAGTGCTCAATAGGGCAACTCCACCACCAGCAACAATACCTTCCTCTACTGCTGCTCTAGTAGCATGAAGTGCATCGTCAACTCGGTCTTTCTTTTCTTTCATTTCAACTTCAGAAGGAGCGCCTACATATAATACGGCAACACCTCCTGAGAGTTTGGCTAAACGTTCTTGAAGCTTTTCTTTATCGTAATCAGAAGTTGTAGTCTCAATTTGAGATTTGATTTGATTGACCCTTCCCTGAATCATTTCGCTCTCGCCTGCACCATTTACAACTGTAGTATTGTCTTTGTCAATAGTAACTTTTTCAGCTGAACCCAGCATATCTATAGTTGTATTCTCCAATGTGAAACCTCTCTCTTCAGAAATCACGGTCCCACCAGTCAAGATAGCAATATCTTCAAGCATTGCCTTTCTTCTGTCACCAAAACCAGGGGCCTTTACAGCTGCAATTTTTAATGCACCGCGAAGTTTATTTACAACTAATGTTGCTAATGCCTCACCGTCAACATCTTCAGCAATTACAATAAGAGGCTTTCCGGATTGGGCAACTGGTTCTAGTATAGGTAATAGATCTTTCATTGCAGAAATCTTTTTGTCATAGAGTAAGATATGGGGAGACTCTAGGTCAGCTTCCATTTTTTCAGAATCTGTAACAAAATAAGGGGAAAGGTAACCACGATCGAATTGCATTCCCTCTACTACATCAACGTATGTATCTGTTCCTTTGGCTTCCTCAACAGTAATGACACCTTCTTTACCGACTTTTTCAAATGCTTCTGTTATCAAGCTACCAATGGTTTCGTCATTATTTGCAGAAATACTGGCTACTTGTTTTATTTTTTCAGATGAATTTCCTACTTCTACTGATTGCTTACCTAAGGAATCAACTATTGCTTTTACTGCTTTATCTATACCTCTTTTAAGATCTAATGGATTAGCACCAGCTGCAACGTTTTTCAAACCTTCTTTAACAATAGCTTGTGCCAAAATTGTTGCAGTAGTGGTTCCGTCTCCAGCCAAATCATTGGTTTTGGAAGCCACTTCCTTAACCATTTGAGCTCCCATATTTTCAAGGGCATCCTCTAACTCTATTTCTTTGGCTACTGTTACTCCATCTTTAGTAACTTGAGGTGCACCAAAAGATTTGCCTATAATCACATTTCTTCCTTTAGGGCCAAGGGTTACTTTTACAGCATTAGCAAGTGCATCAACACCTCGTTTTATGCCATCCCGTGCCTCTAAATCGAATTCTATTTTCTTTGCCATTTTATTTGATTTTTCTGTTAAACAATTGCTAGTATATCACTTTCTTTCATGATCATATAGTCTGCACCATCATGTTGCAGTTCGGTTCCAGCATATTTGCCATAAAGTACATGATCCCCAACTTTTACTGTTATAGGATTTTCAGAGGTTCCAGGGCCTACAGCAACCACAGTTCCTTTTTGAGGTTTTTCTTTAGCGGAATCTGGTATAATGATCCCTGATGAAGTTTTAGTTTCTGCAGCAGCAGGCTCAATTAATACCCTATCTGCTAAAGGCTGAATATTTACTTTACTCATTATAATTTATTTATTTAATTTTTAAATTTTTTTCACAAATCATGCCAAGTGCAAAGCTTATGACAAATTGGTGCAATTAAGAAATAATCCTGACAGCATGGCACAAGTACTATTTTTGAGAATCGTTTTGGGGTACTTCCGGTATTGTTTCAGGTAAGGTTTCCGGGATCACCTCGGGAATGGATTGTTCTATAGCATTTTCTTCTAATAAACGAGAGTCAGAGCTACCAGTATTGGTTCCGAGTGAAATATTTGAAAGTAGAATTAAGACCAGCAAAAGTCCTGCGAGTAACCAAGTACTCCGATCCAAAAAGTCAGAAGTCTTTTGTACACCTCCCATTTGTTGTCCACCACCACCAAAAGAAGAGGATAGTCCGCCCCCTTTAGGGTTTTGAACCATTACTACTAAAACAAGTAGAAAACAGACAAAAATGATTAAAGCAATAAATATTGAAAAGCTTCCCATAGTATTTTATTATTGCTGCAATTTCTTGATTTTCTGAATTTGCCCTGCAAAGAAAACATTTTTTTCCGGATATTTCAAACTTAAAATCTTATAGGCTCTGATGGCTTTTTTATACTTTTTTTGTTTTAGTAGAATTTTGGCCAAGCTCTCAGTCATCAATTCCTCAGAATTAAAATCCACTTTAATCATTGAGTCAATGGTTTCTGTATTTTCGAAGGGAGAGATTTTAGGGTCAGCTTCAATGAACCTATCAATAATTGATAATTTATTTTTTAAAGGTTCTGATTTCTTAGATTCTTCTTGGTACTGTATGTTTTGGTTTTCTTCTGTGTATTTAATCCAATCTAAAAAACTCAGCTTGAGATCCTCTGAAACAGGAAATTTCTTATTGGATTGTGATTTTAACTTTTTTTCTTTTAAATGGGCTTCAGGATAATTTTGAACCTTTTTTGGTGTAATTGTTAGTTTAGTGTCTTTTACTTTTTTTGTCGATTTAACTTTAGATTCAATTTTTTGCTTTAGTATTCCCCTATTAGCTGTGTAAAGCGCCAATTGATTAAGGGCTGTATCAAGCCCATTTTTATTTTGGTCTTTGAGGGATTTAGTTAAGAAAAAACGTGGTAGTTGAAAATATGGATATTTTTCAATGAGGAGTGCCATCTGAGAAACCAAGATTTCGTCTTTAGAATCATAGTTTTCAATAAACTTCTCAAATTTTTCTCTATTCATTCTACTTACCACTTAGCAAGTGTTGCGTTAAATATGTCTTGGGTAATCCTCTCAAAAATTTCATCATGTGCTGATCCCTGAATGTCATAAAGTTGTTTTTCGGCAGGAAAATCATAAAAAAATGAGAATTGACTTTCGAAATCATCTTCTTCGTTTTTGGTGTTGAAATAGCGAAGGTTCACATTCATCGTCAGCCGGTTTTGAGCAGCTGTAAGTTTTGCGGTTGACGTCATTGGAGTTATACTGTATTGGGTAATTTCTCCTTCGTAAACCAAATCACCGCCGGAGTTGACCAAATTCAGATTGGTCTGGCCCAAAATAATATCTTGAAGTGCTAGGGTAAAATCTCTATCCAATCCTGGTTCAACTGTAGAGCCTGGTCTACTGCCAGCTTGATTTTCAAAAAAATTGACTTGGAAAGTCGATGCACCGGAAGGAATTGATGCTCCGGTAAAGGAGTATATTCCGCAAGCTTCAACACCAATAAGCAAAATAAAAAAAAGATTGATGAAAATTCTATTCATTTTCGTCGCCTTGTAGGTCAAATTGTTTGATTTTTCGATATAGGGTCCTTTCTGAAATACCCAATTCTTTTGCCGCTATTTTTCTTTTACCGTTACTTCTTTTAAGAGCTTGCTTAATCATTTCAATTTCTTTTTCCAATAAAGATAAGGGTTCCTCTTCAATTACCGTTTCGGCATAGTCGTATTGACTGATTGGAGGAGTGTTGCTGTGTGTGTTAGCTTTGCTTTCTGGGTTAATGAATTCAACAGTTTTGTTTTGATCTTCAAGCTCACCGTATATTTTTTTGATCAGATCTGGATTATTTTTTTGGACCGATGACATATTTTCATTCTCCATCAACTCATGGGTGAGTTTTTTCAAGTCATTGAGATCATTCTTCATATCGAAGAGTACTTTATAGAGAATTTCTCTTTCGGAAGAAAAATCTGCTTCTTTATCTGATCGGTCAATCACAGCAGGAAGTTGAGACCCTATGTTGGGAAGATAATTTTTCAAGGTATTTGCATCAAGGGTTCTGTTTTTTTCCAAAACAGAGACTTGTTCTGCTATGTTGCGCAATTGTCTAATATTACCACTCCACCTGTATTGCTCCAAAACTAATTGTGCATTATCATCCAATCTGAGGGTTGGCATTTTATACTTCTGAGCGAAATCAGAAGCAAACTTTCTAAATAAAAGAGGGATGTCTTGCTTTCTGTCTCTCAGTGGTGGCAAGTGAATTTCTACTGTACTCAATCGATAAAAAAGGTCTTCTCTGAATTTCCCTTTTTTAATGGCTTCATTCATTTTTACATTTGTGGCTGCAACAATTCTTACATCTGTTTTTTGGACTTTTGAAGAACCTACTTTCATGAATTCTCCATTTTCTAATATCCTCAGAAGCCTTACTTGTGTGGCCAAGGGAAGCTCTCCCACTTCATCGAGAAAGATGGTTCCACCATCAGCTACTTCAAAATAACCACTTCTTGTGGTGGTGGCCCCTGTAAAAGCCCCTTTTTCGTGACCAAAAAGCTCACTGTCAATTGTACCTTCAGGAATTGCACCACAGTTTACCGCAATGTATTTAGCATGTTTTCTTGGTGAGAATTGATGGATTATTTTTGGGATATTTTCTTTACCTACACCACTTTCGCCAGTAACCAGAACAGTAATTTCTGTGCCAGACACCAGTAGGGCTTTTTTCAGAGCTCTGTTAAGGCCATCATCGTTTCCGATTATTCCAAAACGCTGTTTGATGTGTTGTATCGATTCCATAATTTCAAATTGATGATGAGTGACTCATTGCAGTTCCGATCAGAGTGGCAGAAGTCACTTCTTCGATCTTTACGTCAACAAAATCTCCTACTTTATATTTTTCTTTGGGAAAAACAGCTACGGTATTTTGACTGGTTCTTCCACTCCAAAAGTCACTCGATCTTTTGGAGCTTTTTTCAATTAGTACACATACTGTTTTTCCAATAAACTCTTTGGTTCTATATTCGCTGTGAACTCTTTGCAAGTCTATTATTTCTTGGAGCCTCCTTTTTTTGGTTGGTTCAGAGACATTATTTTCAATTTTTTTGGCAGCTAGTGTTCCAGGACGCTCTGAGTAGGCAAACATAAAACCAAAATCATATTTAACATAATTCATCAAGCTCAGGGTGTCTTGGTGATCTTGCTCTGTTTCTGATGGAAAACCTGCAATCATATCATGAGAAATGCCACAATCGGGAATGTTTTTACGAATATTATCGATCAATTCGAAATACTCCTCCCTACTGTGCAGTCGGTTCATTTTTTTTAGAATATTATTACTTCCGGATTGCACAGGCAGATGGATATAATTGCAAATGTTGTCATACTTAGCCATAGTATGAATGACAGCAAGCGACATATCTTGGGGGTTGGAAGTAGAAAAACGAATTCTTATATCTGGATGGGTTTTTGCCACCAACTCTAGAAGGTTAGAAAATCTAACCGCTGTTTTCTGTTGAAGAGGGGTAGCTTTTGAGAAGTCTTTTTTCAATCCGCCACCATACCACAAATAGCTATCGACATTTTGCCCTAAAAGTGTAACTTCTTTATATCCATTTTGAGCCAGTTGAGCAATTTCTTCCATTACACTTTTGGGATCCCTGCTTCTTTCTCTACCCCTAGTAAATGGTACAACACAAAAAGTACACATATTATCACATCCTCTGGTAATGGTAACAAAAGCACTCACTCCATTGGTGGCCAATCTAACAGGAGCTATATCACCATAGGTTTCTTCTTTGGATAGGATCACATTCACGGCCTCTCTTTCTGCCTCAGCCTCTCTCAAAAGATTTGGGAGGTCTTTGTATGCATCTGGTCCAACCACTATATCCACCATTTTTTCCTCATCCAGAAATTTATGTTTAAGACGCTCTGCCATGCAACCTAATACCCCGATTTTGAGATTTTTATTTTTACGTTTAAGCCCATTAAAAAGTTCCAGTCTTTTTCTTACAGTTTTTTCGGCTTTTTCTCTGATTGAGCATGTGTTTACTAAAATCAAGTTGGCATATTCAAGCTTTTCGGTGAGTTCATAGCCCTCTTTGTTCAAAATGGAAGCAACAATTTCACTGTCAGAAAAGTTCATCTGACAACCATAAGATTCAATGTAAAAATGCTTTTTGGCTTTAAATGTATTATTCTTTTTTTTTGACAAAACACCTGTATTTGGCAGGGAACTCTCTTTTGTCAGTGCGGCACCGTTAAAAGCATAAGGGTCTTTTATCGTGATTTTTGTCATTACATTCAGGATCGGTAATTCTGTTGCAAATATAATTAAAACTGCCTTTTTGTCATGTTTTAATTTGGGTTTAATTTCTTGATTCGACAGTGAACAAGAGTATATTATAAAAGTGTACCTTCAAAAATGAAATTCTTTAACAAAAACAGGGTTAAATGTTTATGAATCTAAATGCCTTAGTTCAATCTTTATGACTTTATAAATTTTAAAAATTACAGTAGTTGATTGATTTTAGTAAGATTGTTAAAAAAAAACTACATAATTTTGCTTTCGAAAAAATGAAGATATGGCCAGTAATCTTGTAATCGTTGAATCAACCGCAAAAGCAAAAACAATCGAGAAATTTCTCGGTAAAGATTTTAAGGTTGCCTCCAGTTATGGTCATATCGCTGACCTACCTGCTAATGAACTAGGAGTTGATGTTGACAAAGATTTTTCTCCAAAATACATTGTTTCCTCCGAGAAAAAGAAAGTGGTTAGTGAACTGAAATCATTGGTTAAAAAAATGAAAATGGTTTGGTTAGCCAGTGATGAAGATCGAGAGGGAGAGGCCATTGCTTGGCACCTTGCCAATACCTTGGGTTTGAAATCGGACAGTACCAAAAGGATTGTTTTTAATGAAATTACCAAATCTGCTATTCTGGATGCCATTGAAAACCCCAGAGATATCAATTATAACTTGGTTAACGCGCAGCAGGCCAGAAGAGTGCTAGATCGTTTGGTGGGTTATCAGTTGTCCCCTGTTTTGTGGCGAAAAGTTAAAGGGGGGTTGTCGGCAGGAAGGGTTCAATCAGTTTCGGTAAGACTTATTGTCGAGCGGGAGCGAGAGATCAATGCCTTCATTCCACAAGAATCTTTCAAAACACAAGCAGTTTTTTCCACCCAAAAGAATAAATCAATTAATGCTATACTTTCTAAGACATTTGATTCCTCCGAGGCAACAGAGGCGTTTTTGAATCTTAACAAGTCAGCTAATTTTAAGATTGATGCGATTGAAAAAAAACCAGCATCTAAAAGTCCAACAGCTCCATTTACAACATCAACATTACAGCAAGAGGCAGCGAGGAAACTTTATTTTTCAGTCAGTAAAACCATGAACATGGCACAGCGTCTTTATGAAGCTGGATTGATCACTTATATGAGGACAGACAGTGTGAATTTGTCAAATGAAGCACAGCAAGTGGCTTTGAAACAAATTGAAAGTAAATTTGGAGAAGCTTATAAAAAACCAAGAAAATATAAATCTAAAAGCAAGGGGGCGCAGGAGGCCCACGAAGCGATAAGACCAACTGATTTCAGTAGGTCCAAAGTCAATTTGGATTACGACCAGTCCCGCTTGTATGAATTGATCTGGAAAAGAGCCATAGCCTCTCAAATGAGTGATGCCAAATTGGAACGAACTCAATTAAAAATAGCATCAAGTACACATTCGGAAAATTTTGTTGCTAAAGGGGAGGTCATCACTTTTGATGGCTTTTTGAAGGTCTATTTGGAAGGGGTAGATGAAGAGTCGGATGAACAAAATGATTTGTTACCTTCGGTCAATCATGGAGAGGAACTCAACCTAGAGACTATGGAGGCCAACCAAAGATTTTCTCGACCTCCTTATCGCTTTACGGAGGCCTCATTGGTCAAAAAGCTCGAAGAATTAGGGATTGGACGTCCTTCAACCTATGCTCCGACGATTTCAACTATTCAAAACAGAAAATACATTGAAAAAGGAACTTCTGATGGAGAGAATCGTTCCTATACTCAATTACAAGTAGTCGACAACCTGGTCATTACCAAATCTTTGAAGGAAAAGGTGGGGGCTAACAAGGGAAAATTAGTTCCGACTGATGTAGGGACTATTGTAAATGACTTTTTGGTTGCCAATTTCACCAATATTTTGGATTACAGTTTTACAGCCAAAGTAGAACAAAGTTTTGATCAAATTGCCGATGGATCTGAAAACTGGACCAGCATGATCAAAGGCTTTTACGATGGTTTTCAAAAAACAATAGATTTTGTAAAGGAAAATGCTAACAGAGAGTCAGGAGAACGAATTTTGGGAAAAGATCCCAAGTCGGGCAGGGTAGTCAAAGTAAGATTGGGACGATTTGGTCCCATCGCTCAAATAGGTGAACCCGAAGATGAGGAAAAGCCCATTTTTGTCAGTTTAGCTCCAGGTCAGCAGTTGGAGTCCCTAGAGCTTGAAGATGCATTGGAGCTTTTTAAGTTACCTAAGTCTATTGGTATATACCAGGATCAAGAGGTTACAGTTAACAATGGTAGATTCGGCCCTTATGTCAAATTCCAAGACATGTTTGTTTCTCTACCCAAAGAATTGGACCCTATGTCGGTCGAATTGGATAGAGCCATAGCTTTGATTGAAGAAAAGAGAGCATCAAATGCGCCAATTTACTCGTTCAACCAACTTCCTGTTACAAAAGGAAAAGGTCGTTTTGGTCCTTTTTTAAAGTGGAATGGTCTTTTTATAAATGTAAATAAAAAGTACGATTTCGATAATCTTACAAACGAGGAAATTGAAATCCTTATCAAAGAGAAAATCATAAAAGAAAAAGAAAAACTAATCAAAGAATGGCCTCAAGAGGCTATTAGAATTGAAAAGGGAAGATGGGGAAGATCCAATATAATCAAGGGCAGTAAAAAAGTGGAATTGGGAAAAGATATTGACCCTACCAAAATTACCCTCGAGGAAGCATTTAAGTACTTAAAACCCAAAACGGCTAAAAAGAAAAAATGAGCCTTGAGTCTCTTGTTCCTGTTTCAGAGGAGGTGCTCTCCTCAATGGTCTTAAACCCAAACCAGGCTTTGGGAAAAAACATTGAAATTCATACTAAACAAAAAGGTTTCCCAGACCTGAAAAACACAAGTATCGCCATCATAGGAATTTCTGAAATCAGAAATGCTTTCTTCCCATCTTCAGTCTACAAGATCGAGGAGTTTAGAAAGTCATTTTACCAACTTTTTCCAGGAAATTGGAGTTTTAAAATCTGTGATTTGGGTGATTTACCCAATGGTGCTACTCCTGAGGACACCTATTTTGCACTAAAAGAAATCTGTATTCATCTCCGACAACTCAACATTGTGGGAATAGTAATTGGTGGGAGTCATGATCTTATTTTTCCCATATACCAATCCTATCAAGATATCAATCAATTAGTAAATATTGTATCTGTAGACAATCAATTTGATTTTTCGCAGGAAGAAGAATTGATCTCAGGTAGATCCTACATGAGCAGTATCATCATGGAGCAGCCAAATTTTCTTTATAATTTCACAAATCTTGGATATCAAAGCTACTATATTGCCCAAGAGGAATTGGATTTGATGGAAAAACTTCACTTTGATTCTCTCAGGTTAGGAGTTTTATTGGATGATGTAGCTAAATCAGAACCTTTTTTTAGAGACTCTAATATTGCTGGATTCGATATGAAAGCCCTAAGATGGAGTGCTCTCAATCATCCTTCGGGTCCCCCAAATGGGATTGATTCCAGAACCATATGTGCTATGGCTAGATATGCAGGAATCAGTGACCGAATTGACTTTTTTGGAGCTTTTGAGCCACCCAATACAATGGTTTCTCACAAATTATTGAGTCAAATTGTTTGGTATTTTATTGAAGGTTTTAACAATAGATTTGATGAGTATCCAGTCCTGACTAGTATCGGTTTTACCAAGTATACAGTAGCTTTATCCGATATCAAAATGGTTTTTTATCAAAGCGAAAAAAGTAATCGATGGTGGATGGAAATAATAAATCAAAGCTATATGGATAATAAAAATAAAACAACTGCGTTATTACCTTGCACGCACCAGGATTATTTGGATGCATGCAATGACAAAATTCCCGATATGTGGTGGAAGGCGACAAAAAGAATGTAGTTAACTATTTGAAATTTAAATTCTTATTTTTGCCTTTAAAATATGTATGGGCATTTGGATTATGATTGAGAAAAATATAAACAGTGAAAAATAATTTAGTTTTACACTTATCTAAGAGATACTTACTATCGCCTGTTATGATAAAGAGACTTCTTATGCTCCCATTAATAATGCTCACCATTTTGAGTTGTGGTAAGAAAAACAGGGGTGAATTGATAGGGGTAAAGCAAAAGAAATGGTTTCCTGAGAAACCATATGGAATGACCCTCATAGAAGGTGGTGCGTTTATTATGGGAAAGTCTGATGAGGACGTTGCCCGTCTAAATAACGCAGCAGCAAGAACTGTTACGGTTCCTTCTTTTTATATGGATGAAACAGAAATTACCAACGGAGAGTACAGACAATTTGTATATTGGGTTAAAGACTCTGTCACAATGGCTCTTTTGGCCAGAAAAGCAGATGAACTTGAGCTTGGGGAGGAAAATAAAGATGGAATCGGTGAATTTTCTTTTAGTGATGCCGACACCTCCAAATTAAGTGAATTTCAGAAGTATATGCGCACAAACTATTATGATCTTAGTGAAGACATGTATGCTGGAAGACCACTTAATTGGGACAATGACATTTATTGGGAAACGGGGGATTATCCTGATCAAGCCTATTCTGAAGTTATGGATTCCATGTACCTACCACCAGATTTATGGTACAATGGTGAAATGAAAATTGACGTAACCAAATTGGTTTATAAGTACACTTGGTTTGATGCAGAGGCAGCTGCAGCCGAATCTAAAAGAACCCGTCAAAAATTCATTGATCGCAAACCCTACATTAAGCAAGAACAAATTCAAATATATCCTGACACCACGGTTTGGATTAAAGACTTTATATACTCGTATAATGAGCCTATGCACAACGAGTACTTCTCTCACCCCGCTTTTCAGGACTATCCAGTTGTTGGGATTTCTTGGTTACAAGCAGTTGCTTTTTGTAATTGGAGAACACATTTTAAAAATAGCTATCAAAAATCTAAAGGAAAGCCNTTGGTAAATAATTTCAGACTNCCTAGTGAAGCAGAGTGGGANTATGCAGCCCGAGGTGGTGTTCCTTCNGGAACTTATCCGTGGGGAGGACCATATCTGCTAAACGACAGNGCATGNTTTTTAGCTAATTTTAAGCCTCTAAGAGGAGATTANGCGGCTGACCAAGCCGTCTATACTGTTGAAGCCAAATCATATTTGCCCAATGATTTTAATCTGTTTAATATGGCAGGGAATGTTTCAGAATGGACTAGTTCCTCATATGATTCAGGAGCCTATGAGTATGTTGCTTCCCTTAATCCCAATATGTCTGTTAAAACTGAATCTCGAAAAGTTATCAGAGGTGGTTCCTGGAAAGATGTAGCTTACTTTTTGAGAGTAAGTTCTAGAGACTATGAATACTCCGATACTGCTCGAAGCTATATTGGATTCCGGACTGTTCAAGATTATCTTGGAACATCCAAGGTTAAGATCAAATAAATTTATATTTTTAAAACATCATAACTATAACACTACATTAAAATGGATGACAAACTGTTGAAAAAAAGATTAAGAGGAAAAGTTGCAATGCACATGCTATTTGGTTTGGGAGGTGCAGTTGTAATTATAGGAGCACTTTTTAAGATCCTTCACCTAGAGATAGGTCCAATTACCGGAGGTTTAGTTCTTGGATTGGGTCTTGGGACTGAGGCTTTAATATTTACGGTAGCCGCATTGAACACTGGCGAAATAAAAGAAGAACACGAAGACTTTGTAAAGAAAGTTAAAGGAGGTGGAGCTAAAGCTACTTCAAAAGGGGGTGAGCAAGGACTTTCCTCTAAAATTGATGAAATGCTAAAAGAAGCTAAGCTTGATGTTACATTGATGAACAATCTAACTAGAAGTATCAAAAATTTAGAAGCTTCCGCACAAGCATTATCTCCAGCAATTGATGCGGCGTCTTCTTCTGAAAATTACAGTCAACAAATGTCTGAGGCTTCCCAAAAACTGCAGCAACTCAACCAAGTCTACGCTGCGCAAATTAGTTCATCAGGCAATAATGCTGCTTTCAATGACCAAGTTGCTGAAAATGCTGCGAAGCTCAAACAACAAATGGAAGCTTTATCGTCTAACCTTGCTGCTTTAAACCAAGTATACAATGGTATGCTTAATGCTATGAACAAAAATTAGAATAGGACATGGCTGGAGCGAAAGAAACACCCAGGCAGAAACTCATAAGTTTGATGTATCTGGTATTCATCACGATGCTTGCTTTGAATGTAAGTAAGGAAGTTTTGGATGGATTTGGCCAGATGTTTGAAAAAATTAGTGATGCCAATGTAAGGGTAGATGAAAGCAATAATAATATTTTCGAAAATATTAAGGTAAATGCTGAAGAAAAAGGTGGGAAGTGGGTAGGACACCTAAGAACTGCCAATGAGATTAAAAAAGAATCGGATGAATTCTATGATAGAATATCTGAGATCATGAGCATAATTACAGAAAAGCAAAGAGAAAAAGATCCAGAATTGAAAGAATATGCTCAAATGGATAAGGGAGAAGCTTTAGATGTAATTTTCTTTAAAGAAGGTGGAGGAGAAGCAGCTCAGGAGTTCATCGATATGATTAATACTTATAAGATGCATGTTATTCAAGTTTTTGGTAGTCAGTACCCAGAGTATATAGAAATGGTTGAAGCTCGTTTTTTTACGGGTGACGAAAATGGAAATATACAAAACAGAGATGGTATGGATCAGCCATGGTTGAATTCAAATTTTCAAGGTTTTCCCTTGGTTTCCTCCCTTGCTAAATTTTCTATGATGCAAAACGATATACGCCAAACAGAGCATGACGTATTTGCCACACTAATGGGTAAGGAGCTGAAGATGTCCTCTAATGTCAATGAAACTAACTATATAAGTTTATTGAAAACTGAAAAAGGGGCATACTATCAAGGTGAAACTTTTGATGGAAGTGTTGTATTGGGTAGAAAAGGTGGGGCTCAAAACCCTAATAGTGTTGATTTAAAACTTGATGGTAGACCGCTTCAGGAAAAGGACTATGAATTAATTGCTGGAGGGATTAAACTTAATGTTTCTGCAGGGAATCCTGGAGATCATGAGATCACTGGAGATTTGATATTCCTCAATGATGGGGTAGAGTCTAAAATCCCTGTAAATCAATCCTATGCTGTTATAGCTAAACCTAACTCTGCAGTAATATCTGCAGATAAAATGAATGTGGTTTACAGAGGAGTTGAAAATCCTATGACCATATCTATACCTGGCATACCAGACAATAAAGTATCTGCGTCGGCCCCTGGACTCAGGAGAGTAAGAGGAAGTAAGTACAACATGGTTCCTGGTAAAGGGAGAGAACTTAAAATTTCTGCCAGCGGGACTTTGCCAGATGGACAAAGAGTTTCAACTACCACTAAATTTAGAATCAAAGATATTCCGGCTCCTCAGGGTACTGTTAGAAAACAGACAGGGTCGATTACCATTCCCAAGTCCAGTTTGGAGATTTCAAGTATTGGAGCTGTTTTAGAAGATTTTGACTTTGACATTACCTTAAAAACGGTAAGTTTTAAATTCAAAGTTCCTGGACAACCAACCATTAATATTAATGGAAGTAAGCTGGATGCAAGAGCGAAAAGTGCCTTAAGAAGAGCAAAAGCAGGTCAGTCTGTTCAAGTTTTTGATATCAAGGTAGTTAACCCCAAAAACCCTTCTTATAAATTCAAGAAAATTTCGCCTGTAATTTGTCAGTTGGTCAACTAATCATTTAAGTCATGAGTCAAGCTATCAAACTGTTATCATTAATAATCCTAATTTTTGCTGGAATCAACACCACCAGTGGACAAGCCAATCTATTGAATGCCAGAGTGCCTCAAGAAGTGGGAAACCTCAATGATCAACAAAAAGAAGCTAATGACGAAGCACCCCTTGCTTATGGTTTTGTTGATGACCGAGATGTGATGTGGTCTAAGACTGTTTGGGAAGTTATTGATTTAGATGAGAGGGTGAACTTTCCTTACTATTATCCTACCGATACCCTTAACTTAGGCCCTGAAAGGAGATCTTTGTTTGATGTGCTTAAAAAAAATCTTAGTAATAGCAATATCAAAGAGGTTTATAAATCCGCTTATTTTCAGGAAAAACTTACTTATGAGGAAATTCAGGAAAGACTTGTGGCTATTGATACTACCGATGCAGGTTATGAACAATTCAATGCTGATGGCTTTGTTGACCCCCAATTTATTGAGCGAAGAAGAATAACTGCTGCCGAAATCAGACAATATAAAATTAAAGGTACATGGTACTTCGATAAGCGACTCGGTGAACTTAAATATCGACTTTTGGCCGTCTGCCCTGTTGCTCCCGATGTAGCTGTTAAGACTTTAGCAGGCGAGGAAGAAGACTTGGTTGAACTCTTTTGGGTTTGGTTTCCAGATGCAAGGGCATCCCTTAACACCAATAAAGTTTTCAATACTAGAAATTCGTCCCAGCCCATCACATATGATCATATGCTGAATTCAAGAAGATTCAATTCTACAATTTATAAGGAAGAAAATGTCTATGAGGATCGGGAGGTAAAAGACTACATATATGAAGATGCTCTAAGAATGTTATTAGAGTCTGAACGAATCAAATCCGTTATTCGAGACTACGAACAAGACATGTGGAACAATTAACTTGAAATTCCATTAATTTTAAAGCGTTATCTCTTGATAACGCTTTTTTTATTTATGAAAGTAGACACACTAATTGTAGGATTTGGAATTGCTGGCCTTAGTTATGCTGAACAATTACGTAGACATAAAAAAAGCTATGTGGTAGTGGCTCCGGACGAGGAAAGTGCCTCTCACCTTGCTGCAGGAATTGTCAATCCAACAGTTTTAAAACGATTTAATCCTGTTTGGAATGCCTCAGTTTTTTTAGATTATGCTTTTTCTTTTTATTCCGATCTAGAACAGTGGGTTCAAACAAATGTTGTTCATCCTTTACCCATATATAGAATTTTTAATAATGTTCAAGAGCAAAATGATTGGACGGTTGCTGCCTCAAGGACTTCCCTCGAAAAATATTTAAATAAACAATTGATCTCCAAAGATTATTTCTCAGAGGTCAACGCCCCATTTTCAATGGGTGAGGTAATCCAAAGTGCCAGAGTTGATATCAGAAGACTTTTAACCCACTATATCAATAAAATTATTCCTCATCAATTCCTATCAGAAAAATTAGATCATAAGAAAATAATCCTAGGAGAGTTCATAGAATATAAAAATATTAAAGCTTGTCGGATAGTATTTTGCGAGGGGTTTCATGGACTAAACAACCCTTATTTTAATTATTTACCACTAATCGGCTCTAAAGGAGAAATTCTCACCATAAAGTGCGAGCAACTAACTGAGGAGGTTATATTTAAAGGTCCTATTTTTCTTTCCCCTATGGGAAATAAGACATTCTGGGTGGGAGCGACTTTTAATCGAAAGGACAAGACCACCAAAGTATCAGAAGAGGGAAAAGAGTGGCTACTTTCTAAGTTAAAACAATTTTTAAAACTTCCTTTCCAAATTCTCGAACATAAGGCTCAAATTAGAGCTACTGTGATCGACAGAAGGCCTTTGTTGGGCAGACACCCTAAATATGAAAATGTTTATATTTTAAATGGATTAGGAACACGTGGAGTGCTTATGTCTCCTTTGTTGTCTAACTGGCTCTTCGAATTCATAGAAAATAAAAAAAAACTACCCCCAGAAGCCGATATAAAACGTTTTGAAAAACAGTATTTTCGCAACTGAAAAAAACAACTCATGCTTGATGTTCATAATTTGGGGGTTTCTTTTGGAGGGGAGGTGCTTTTTGAGAGCCTATCCTTTAGAATTGGTCGAGGAGACCGTATTGGGCTGATTGGAAAAAATGGGGCCGGAAAAAGTACGCTACTCAAATTATTGGCTGGAAATTACAGTATCTCAGTAGGAGAGATTTCTCTTGAAAAAAATGCCACCATCGGATATTTGCCGCAAGAGTTAGAAGTAGAAAATCATCGAACAGTTTTGGAGGAGACCTTTCAAGCTTTTCCTGAAATTTTAAAAAATCAATCCCGTCAAGACGAAGTCAGCAGATTGCTCAATAAAAGAACTGATTACGAAAGCGATGACTACCAAGAACTCATCCAAGAGTTAAGTGATTTGGGCGGTACGTTTGAAGTCATAGGGGGGTATCAATACAAAGCACGATCAGAAAAAATATTGGCAGGACTGGGTTTCACTCCCCATGATTTTGGTCAGCTAACAGCTACCTTCTCTGGAGGTTGGCGAATGCGAATCGAATTGGCAAAGATCCTGCTCAAATCTCACGACCTTCTTTTGCTCGAT
>NZAX01000027.1 GCA_002687665.1 Flavobacteriaceae bacterium | reverse complement strand
TCAATAGCTCTTTATCCCAGTTTGTGTCTTCTCGAGCCTACTGTGATCAGCGTTGGAAGAGGAACAGAAATGCAATTCCAGGTTTATGGGCATCCACTACTACCAGAGACAAATTTTTCATTTACTCCCCGACCAAACTTTGGATCTAAAAACCCTAAACTCAAAGATCAAATATGTCACGGGGTTGACCTGAGGAAGTTTGAAAATCTGGGAAAAATTGAATTAAAATGGCTGATTCAAGCTTACAGAGATTTTCCAGATAAAGAGTCTTTTTTCAAAGAGGGTTTTTACAGGATTACAGGAAATAAAAAATTAAAAAAACAATTGGCGCAAGGAATGAATGAACAACAAATTCGTAAAACTTGGGAAAAGGATATAGAAAAATTTAAGAAAATTAGAAGAAAATATTTAATCTATCCCTAATCAACTCCATAATGCCAGATATGAATAATGTATTTGGAAAAGCACTATGGGAATATTATCAAACTCCTGGAAATGACTCTCCTTTTGCAAGGAGAAAATTTGGATTATTTAGCAAATTTAACTAAGGAATATTGAGGTACTTGTGGGTTTGTAGTGACACTTTCCATTCTGTATGTTTCATAACGTAGTCAACGATCAATGGTATCATTTTCTCACGCTTACTCCATTCAGGTTGGAGGAAAAGTTTACATTTCTTACCCACTTTTTCCGCCTGTTGCTCTGCAAAACGAAAATCATCACGATTATGAATTATCATTTTCAACTCATCTGCCCTGTCAAAGGCTTCTGTAATGGGAAGTTTATTTTTTTTTGGCGATAGACAAAACCAATCCCAATAACCTGACAAAGGATAGGCCCCAGATGTTTCGATATGAGTTTTAATTTCCAGAGAATTTAAACCCTCTGTGAGTGGATCCATATTCCACATTAATGGCTCGCCTCCAGTGACCACTATGGTATCGGAAAAATTTTTAGCGGTTTGTATGATTTCATCAACCAGGGTTGGTGGATGTAATTTGGGGTTCCAACTTTCTTTGACATCACACCAGTGACAACCAACATCACAACCTCCAACTCTTATGAAATAAGCAGCACTCCCTTTGTGATAGCCCTCTCCCTGTATAGTATAGAAAGCCTCCATCAAAGGAATAAGTGTTCCGGCTTCCAACATTTCTCGTTGTTTCTTGTAATCCATTTAGGCAAAGATAATCCATGCCGTCACAATCCTTAAATAAAAAAGGTATATTTGAGTGTATTCCAATATCATCAAATTAAATTTTTTTATGAAGCCATGGCACAAATTTATTGACAACATCTTTACAAAGGTTTTTTCCTCAAAAAATCAGAATAAAGTTGAACGTGCAACCCTATGGCTATCCATGATTGGTTTTATTATTCATCTGTTTTTGATCTATGCAAAAAAGTTTAATTGGTTTGAAATTTCTTTTGAAAGTAGTCTTTTGATCGATCCCATTTCGGCCATTTACACTCCATTTTCAATCATTTTGATATATGAGATCTATCTTTTAGTAGTTAACCTTCCTAGATCATTCACTACTTCCGTATCCAAACAATTTGAAATAATTTCACTTATCCTCATTCGAAGAATTTTTGCAGATATTCCTAAGATAGACCTAAAAGCCAATTGGATGAGCACCCAAGAAAATATTCAACTTATATATGACGTATTGGGGGTATTAATCATTTTCTTTTTGATTTTCTTATTCAACAAAGCTCGATCAAGATTGCCAAAAAAACCCCTCAATCCCAATCTACAAAGTTTTGTTGCTTCTAAGAAAGCAGTAAGTCTGATTTTGTTGCCAATACTTATTATCACCTCTTGTATAAGTGTTTACAACTGGGTTTATGGTTTATTATACCTTCAGGTGACCTCTGATATCAATTCCATTTTTTACAACGAATTTTTTACCATTCTCATTTTAGCGGATGTTCTTATTTTACTACTTTCCTTTCAATACACTGAACGTTACAGTCAATTAATCAGAAACACTGGTTTTGTGATCTGCACCATATTGATCAGACTCTCTTTTGGCGTAAGCGGTCTTACAAATGTTATATTAATTATCTCCAGTGTTGCCTTCGGTCTTATAATATTGTCTATATACAATATGGAGGAGAATCCTATTGAAAAAAGAGGAGAACACAAGTAAATTTAAGTTAAAATTTACGCTCACAGGAAAGCAGAGTATTTTGAAGTAACATGGCGATGGTCATTGGCCCTACTCCACCAGGAACAGGCGTAATATAACTCGATTTTTTAGAAACTTCATCATAAGCTACATCACCCTTAATAACATAGCCCTTTGGATGAAATTCGTCAGGAACTCTAGTAATTCCTACATCAATTACTATTACACCATCCTTGACCATATCAGCTTTTAAAAATTCAGGTATACCAAGAGCAGAGATTATGATATCTGCTTTTTGAGTTAACTTTTCAATGTCTTTGGTTCTGCTGTGAGCAAGAGTTACTGTAGCATTTCCAGGATTATTCTTTTGACTCATCAAAATACTGATAGGTCTGCCAACGATATGACTTCTGCCGATGACCAAACAGTGTTTTCCTGAGACATCAATTTTATATCTTCTTAGCATTTCCATAATACCAAAAGGAGTAGCAGGAATAAAGGAATCCATTTCCAATGCCATTCTTCCAAAATTCGAAGGATGAAAACCATCAACATCTTTCTTTGGATCAACGGCCAATAAAATTTTCTCCTCGTTTATGTGCTGAGGGAGGGGTAACTGAACAATATAACCATCCAAGGTGTCATCATTGTTTAATGCTCTAATTTTGGAGAGTAGTGCTTCTTCAGTAATCTTACTTTCTAAGCGGATCAAAGTAGATTTAAAACCAACTTGCTCACATGAGCGCACCTTACTTCCAACATAAGTCAAACTTGCCCCGTCATTGCCTACTATTACCGCTGCTAAATGAGGTATTTTTTTCTGATTTTCTTTTCGAAGAATAACTGCTTGCTTAATTTCTTCTTTAATTTGTTCAGATAGTTTTTTCCCGTCCAGTATTTCCATAATTATTTAAATCCTTGAAGCATCTGCATCATTTGCTTTCCCTTTCCTCCCTGCATCATTTTCATCATTTTACTCATCTGACCGAATTGTTTTATGAGCTGATTAACCTCATTAATATCCCTTCCAGAACCCCTAGCAATTCTGTTTTTTCTACTGTGGTTGAGTAAGTTTGGTTGTGAACGCTCTTTTGGAGTCATTGACCCAATTATAGCCTCAATGTGTTTGAAAGATTCATCATTAATTTCTGCATCACCCATCATTTTCCCAGCACCGGGGATCATTCCTATCAGGTCTTTCATATTTCCCATCTTCTTGACTTGCTGTATTTGAGAAAGAAAATCATCAAAACCGAATTGGTTTTTGGCAATCTTTTTACTAATTTTTCTAGCTTGCTCCTGATCAAACTGTTCCTGAGCACGCTCAACCAAGGAAACAACATCTCCCATACCCAAGATTCGATCTGCCATTCGCTCCGGATAAAACACATCCAATGCTTCCATTTTCTCCCCCGTACCTATAAACTTAATGGGTTTATTGACTACGGATTTGATCGATAAAGCTGCTCCCCCTCGAGTATCTCCATCAAGTTTTGTCAGTATAACTCCATCGAAATTAAGGGTGTCATGAAAAGCTTTGGCAGTATTGACCGCATCCTGACCGGTCATAGCATCCACTACAAAAAGTGTTTGCTGAGGTTTTACTATTTGATGAATGTCTGAAATTTCCTTCATCATGACCTCATCGACTGCCAATCGTCCAGCAGTATCAATGATAACCACGTCATTATTGGATTGTTTAGCTTGTTTTAACGCCGCTTGAGCAATCTTTATTGGATTTTTATTTTCATGGTCAAAAAAAACAGGAACATTTATCTGTTCTCCCAAAACAGCCAACTGATCTATGGCCGCCGGTCTATAAACATCACAAGCAACCAGTAAGGGTTTTTTCTTTTTCTTATTTTTAAGATAAAATGCTAGTTTTCCACTGAAAGTAGTTTTACCTGATCCTTGCAAACCGGACATTAAGATGATGGAGGGGTTTGAAGTTAGCTCCATTTCGGCTGCGCTACTTCCCATTAGTTCGGTCAATTCATCCTTGACGATCTTCACCATCAGCTGACCAGGCTGAAGACTAGTCAATACTTTTTGACCTATAGCCTTTTCCTTTACTCGATTAGTAAACTCTTTGGCGATCTTAAAGTTTACGTCCGCATCTAATAATGCTCTTCTCACCTCCTTGAGGGTTTCGGCCACATTGATTTCAGTTATCTTGCCGTGCCCTTTTAGAAGCTTAAAAGCAGTTTCCAGTTTATTACTTAGGCTATCAAACATAGATCTGATTTTATGGAAACAAATTTACTGTTTTCAATCATATTTAAAACCCCTAACATTCATCCATTTTTGTTTTTCATAATAAACATCACAATGGTATGCGGAAAAGTTATTGCAGCCAAAAATGAAAAAAACAAAGGCATAAAATAATTCGCTTCAAAATCTACATAATTGTAAACCAAATACAAGGAGATCAGAGAGGCCAACCAATAAATCATAGAATGTCTAAAATAAATTAAAAAAGATTTAAAGTTCATTTTTCCATATAAGAACTTTAATTGATTAAGCAAGGAGGGAAAGCTATGCCACACCACAAAGTAAAATGCAAATGCAAACCATAATGATCCAACATAAAAAATACCAGTTAAAAGTAAAAGCAATAGACACTCTTTAAAAAGGTGGTTTCGAGTAGATAATTTTAATGACATTAATGTTAATAATACTACCCCCAAAATTATGGATGTATAAAGAAAAAAATAAAAAGGCAATGATTGCCCAGATATCATTTGGATTACTTCCACCACTGATTCGTATTGAAGGGTAAACATCAAAAAGAATATAAATGCTCCATATAATGTATAAAAAATAACATTGGCTACAGAGATAGACAAACTATCTTCCCAATGCTCTTCTCCAAAGTGATAACTACTAAAAAGTACAAAAATTACCAATGCTAGTCCAGGAAGGGTAAAAAAGAAGACCGCACTCAATAAAACAACCAAAACATAAATCATTATAGACTTAAAAAAAAGGTTATTTAATTTTCCTTTATAACTTTTGGTAATTATTTTAATGTCATTTGCTCCATGCAAAATCCCTAGGGTCAGAACCCCAAAACCTGAGATAAAATCAACAAAACTGTCTGATAATAAGGGTATTAAGATAATGAACACAAAAGTAATCGAAATGGCGATTTGGTAATTTTTAGTTGCTTGAAATATCAATTTGATAAATTTTTTCGTAAAAATATCACTTATATAGCAAGTAAGTTTAATTTTTTCTATATTTACCTAAACAAAATAAATAATTAATTTAATTATGGAAAATCTTTTTAATTTATCTGCTGTAGTCCCTGCGATGGCTACAGACGATTATGTAGGGTTCACTTTTTTTGTAGGTTGTATGGCAATGATGGCAGCATCAGCGTTTTTCTTCCTATCTATGAACTCTTTTGACAGCAAATGGAGAACCTCCATTTTGGTATCAGGTTTAATTACCTTTATCGCTGCGGTTCATTATTGGTACATGAGAGACTACTGGGCAAGTGGAAATGGTTCACCAACCTTTTTCCGATATGTCGATTGGATTTTGACTGTTCCACTAATGTGTGTAGAGTTTTACCTTATTCTTAAAGCAGCTGGAGCCACTAAATCATTAATGTGGAAATTAATTCTGTTATCAACAGTAATGCTTGTAGCTGGATACTTTGGTGAAGGTGTTTACACTGACGGACTAGGTCCCGCACTTTGGGGTCTTATCTCTGGTTTAGCCTATTTTGCTATTGTTTATGAAATATGGAAAGGTGGAGCTTCTAAGCTTGCAGAAGCTGCTGGAGGAGCTGTTCTTTCTGCTCACAAAACACTCTTGAAATTTGTTGTAGTTGGTTGGGCTATTTACCCAATTGGTTATATGGCTGGTACTGCAGGATGGTATGGAGAAGCAGGAGAGTTTTTTGGCATGCCAATAGCTATGGACGTTATTTATAACGTTGGTGATGCTATCAACAAAATTGGATTCGGTTTAGTTGTATACAATTTAGCTGTTAGTTCCAAGTAATCTAATCTCAAAGGGTAGTAAAGTTTAACTGCTCTAGAAAAAAATCGCTCTTTGGAGCGATTTTTTTTTACATTCTATCGGGTAAATCAATCCCCAATAAACCACTGGCAGATTCAATATTGTTCGCAACTGCTTTGCAGAGCAATAAACGCAAAGACTTTAGCTTTTGGTCCTTAGATCCAAAAACACTGACATTCTGATAAAAAGAATTGAACATTTTCACCAGTTCGTATAGATAATTGGCTACAAGAGCAGGGCTGTATTGCTCCCCAGCGGTTTTAACCAAAGCTGGATAAGTACTCAAATGTTTAAGGATCTCTTTTTCCTTGTCAACCAAACTCAAATCCAAGTGGAGTTCTAACTCCCCTTCTACTTTTTGAATAAGTGATTGAATTCGAGCATAAGTATATTGAATAAATGGACCAGTATTTCCATTAAAATCAACTGAGGCCTCAGGGTCAAATAAGATCCTTTTTTTGGGATCAACCTTAAGGATAAAATACTTTAAAGCCCCCAGACCAATCTTTTGAAAAAGAATAACTCTCTCATGCTCTTCAAGTCCCTCAATTTTTCCATTTTCGGCTGCGATTCTTCCAGCTGTATTTTTCATTTGCTCGATCAAATCATCGGCATCGACAACTGTCCCTTCTCGACTTTTCATTTTACCGGAGGGTAAATCAACCATCCCGTAACTTAAATGAAATAGAGAATCGGCCCAGGAATAACCTAGTTTTTTGAGAACCATGAACAATACCTTAAAGTGATAATCCTGTTCGTTGCCCACGGTGTAGACCATACCCTTAACTAGCGGGTAATCAACTATTCTTTGATTGGCTGTACCGATGTCTTGCGTCATATAGACTGCTGTCCCATCAGATCGTAATAATAATTTTTCGTCCAGGCCATCGTCATTAAGGTCTACCCATACTGAACCGTCCTCTTTAGTATAAAAAACACCTTTGTTCAACCCATCTTTTATAATTGATTTTCCCAATAAATATGTTTGACTTTCATAATAATAGGAATCAAAATCTACTCCTAAACTCTTATATGTGGATTCAAAGCCGTCATAAACCCATTGATTCATCAGTGTCCATAAATTTCGTACTTCTGGATCGTTATTTTCCCATTTGCGAAGCATCTGTTGGGCCTCTAACAGAAATGGAGCGGATTTCTCAGCTTCTTCCTGAGATTTTCCACCAGATACCATGTCTGCTATTTGTTCGCGATATTTTGTTTCAAACAATACATAGTATTTACCAACCAACTGATCTCCTTTTAATCCTGAACTTTCGGGGGTTTCTCCCTCTCCAAAGTAGTGCCAAGCCAACATGGATTTACAAATATGAATACCACGGTCGTTGATAATCTGGGTTTTGATAACATGATTCCCATTGGCCTCCAAGATCTTTGAAATCGAATGACCTAAAAGGTTATTCCTGACATGCCCCAGATGTAAAGGCTTATTTGTATTGGGAGAGGAAAACTCAACCATGATGGTTGGAGAATCATCATTAGGTGGGGTATGACCATAATCCTTAAACCCAAGAAAACCATCTAAAAAGTTTAAATAATAACGGTCTGACACAGACATGTTTAAAAATCCACTCACCACATTATATTTCAAAATTTGAGCAGAATGATCTTTCAAAAAAGCTCCAATCTCTGAACCCAAAACCGATGGGTTTTGACGCGTCAATTTTAAAAATGGGAAAAGTACCAAGGTAATGTCTCCTTCAAAATCTTTAGGGGTGGCCTGAAATTCAAGCTTTAGGTCTGAAAGACCATACCTTTCTGATAAAAAATTAGTTACGGATTTGGATAGGATTTGCTCTAAGGTTTCCATATATCAAGCGCAAAGATAATTATAAACTTTGTTGTCTTTATTAAAACTGATAAGTAATGAACTTTCAATCCAAATTGGACGAAAAGTAACTAAAGCGCTATATTTGTATAAAAATGCTTTTAAACGTTTCTTATAACGAGCCTAAGGTCAATGAAAAGATTGAAATAACAGTAGGGAAACCCTTTTCCTTAAAAGAACGATGGGCCAAAGGGGGCATTGGTTCCTCCAAACTCGTCATTAGCCAATCCTCTATTGACATTCACAATCTTTTGGTTTTGGATAACAATCGTAATACCTGTAGCATAGAATTGCGTCCCAAAGGTATCATTCTTCGTTTCAGGAGNCTTTTGGAGACCTATGCTTTGGTGATCCCCTATTACAAGTTGACCCTTTACAAAGGAAAAGCNCAGGAATATTCGATTTACATNGACAAACAGTTTGTAAAAGTAGTNGCAGATACCAAAGCCTCTTTTAAGTTTTTCTCAAAAATCAGTGCTGAAAAAGCCGCCAATCAACTCCCCGGAATCGAAGATCTTTAGCGGTAATTATTATTTACGGTGGGTGTGTCCAGTATAAATCTGACGGGGTCGTCCGATGGGTTCCTTNTTGAATCGCATTTCTTTCCACTGAGCAATCCAGCCAGGCAAACGGCCGATGGCAAACATCACAGTAAACATTTCGGTAGGGATACTAAGGGCTCGGTAGATGATTCCAGAGTAGAAATCCACATTNGGATACAATTTTCGGTCCACAAAATATGGGTCTTCCAANGCTTCGTTTTCCAGNCTTTTAGCAATATCCAGAACAGGATCATCGATACCCAATTCGGAAAGTACTTCATCGGCTGCTGTTTTGATAATCTTGGCACGTGGGTCAAAGTTCTTGTAGACACGATGACCAAATCCCATAAGACGAAAAGGATCATTTTTATCTTTAGCCTTGGCCATAAACTTTTGGGTGTCTCCACCATCTTTTTTNATCTCCTCCAACATTTCTATCACAGCTTGGTTTGCACCTCCGTGCAAAGGACCCCACAGAGCNGAAATACCCGATGCTATAGAGGCAAATAAGCCTGCATGAGATGATCCTACCATACGCACCGTAGAGGTAGAACAGTTTTGCTCATGNTCGGCATGTAATATCAATAACTTATTCAAAGCACTTACCAGTGTCTTACTGGCTTTAAACTCTTTGTTGGGCATCCTAAACATCATGTAGGCCAAATTTTCTGTATACGGTAGCTCGTAATTAGGATAATTTAGGGGTAAACCTTTCATTTTTCTATGTGTCCATGAGGCCAGTACAGGAAGCTTAGCCAATAACATGATTATGGCCTCTCTGAAATCCTTTTCTGAATTTATATCAACTGAAGAAGGATTAAAAGCGATCAATGCCGAAGTGAGGGAAGATAAAATCCCCATAGGGTGAGCGGACTTGGGAAAGGCCTTCAAAATGATTTTAAAGTCTTCATCTACTAATGCTTGATCTCTAATCTCATCCTCAAATTTATCCAACTGATCCACTGTCGGTAAATCTCCAAAAATTAATAGATAAGCCACCTCGATAAAGGAATAGTTATTGGCAAGATCTTCAATATCGTAACCACGGTACCGAAGTATCCCTTCCTCACCATCTAGAAAAGTGATCTCACTTTGACAAGAACCAGTATTTTTAAAACCGGGATCAAGGGTTATNAAACCTGTTTGGGCTCTGAGNGTTTTAATATCAATAGCACTCTCGTTTTCAGTCCCCTCAACAAGTGGAAATTTAAAGTTAACTCCTTTATAAATAAGATCAATTTGGTCNGCCATAAATGTATTAAAGAATTGTAAAAATAAGGAAATAAGTGTCAAAAAACAACTGGGATCACACGGGCCTTAGCCCTTNGGATCCATTGTCGATACTTATTTTACGTTGAATGCTTTATCTTGAGGATAAAAAGCCGAAGGCCCCAGTTCCTCTTCTATTCTTAAAAGCTGGTTGTATTTTGCCATTCTATCACTCCTTGAAGCGGATCCAGTTTTGATCTGACCAGTACTCAGAGCAACCGCCAGATCGGCAATAGTATTATCTTCGGTTTCACCAGAGCGGTGGGACATAACTGCTGTGTAACCAGCTCTATGNGCCATTTTCACAGCGGCTATGGTTTCGGACAGAGTACCGATTTGATTTACTTTGATCAGAATGGAATTGGCAATGCCTNCCTCAATTCCTCTAGACAAACGGGTCACATTGGTAACGAACAAATCGTCTCCCACCAACTGGACTCGGTCTCCAGCTTTTTCGGTTAAGGCTTTCCAGCCCTCCCAATCATTTTCATCCATTCCATCTTCTATAGAGATAATGGGATATTTTTCAGAGAGCTCCACCAAATATTGTGCCTGCTCCTCAGATGTTCTCTTAACCCCTTTTTCTCCCTCAAACCTGGTGTAATCATATACACCGTCTTTGTAAAATTCGGCNGCAGCACAATCCAATGCAATNTTTACTTCATCACCTACTAAGTAACCGGCATTTTTAATAGCCTTTAAAATGGTCTCCAAAGCGTCTTCTGTTCCGTCGAGAGTTGGTGCAAAACCACCTTCATCCCCAACTGCAGTGCTCAACCCTCGGCTTTGTAAAACCTTTTTAAGGTGATGAAAGATTTCAGATCCCATTTGCATTGCATGGGTAAAACTTTTTGCTCCGATGGGCATAACCATAAATTCCTGAAAGGCAATCGGTGCATCAGAGTGTGAGCCACCATTAATGATGTTCATCATAGGAACGGGTAAAGTATATGTACTTAATCCTCCAACATAGCGATATAGAGGCAAACCTAATTCATTTGAGGCTGCCTTGGCAGCAGCCAATGAGATCCCCAAAATGGCATTGGCGCCCAATTTAGATTTGTTAGGTGTACCATCTAAATCAATCATCATTTGGTCAATTTTGTTCTGATCAAAAACAGATATTCCTATTAGCTCCTCCGCCAAAATCTGATTAACATTATTAACGGCTTGGGAAACTCCTTTTCCCATGTAAGTGTTTCCACCATCTCTTAATTCTACAACTTCGTGCTCTCCAGTTGAAGCTCCAGAGGGAACAGCTGCGCGACCCATAATCCCGTTCTCAGTAATGACATCCACTTCAACGGTAGGGTTTCCCCTAGAATCAAAGATTTGCCTTGCATGGACTTCAATAATTATGCTCATAAATTTTTAACTTAAATAAATTGTTATTCTTTTGTTTTATGATTTTTGATGTTTTGATAAAACTCATCAAATAAATAGGTAGCGTCATTTGGTCCCGGTCCTGCCTCAGGATGATACTGTACAGAAAAACAGTTTTTATTCTTCATACGTAAACCTGCTACCGTTTGGTCGTTCAAATGCAGGTGACTGATTTCCAGATCTTGGTGAGACTCAGCAGCCGACTTATCAACTGCAAAACCATGGTTTTGAGATGTAATTTCTCCTTTCCCGGTCATCAAATTGATCACAGGATGATTAATTCCCCTGTGGCCATTAAACATTTTATAAGTAGGAATGCCGTTGGCAAGAGCAATTATTTGATGTCCCAGACATATACCAAACAATGGGAAATTGTGCTTGATAATCTCCTGGGCTAGCTTTTGTGCACTGTGAAGTGGATCAGGATCACCAGGACCATTTGAAATAAAGAAGCCATCAGGGCTCCATTCCTGCATTTGGTTAAAAGTGGTGTCATAGGGAAAAACTTTGATGTAAATCCCCTTATTGGAGAGATGATTAAGAATGTTGGTTTTGACACCCAAGTCTAGGGCCGCAACCTTGAACTCAGCATTGGGGTCACCAAAAAAATAGGGTTCTTTGGTAGAAACTTTTGAAGCCAATTCCAGTCCTTCCATACTAGGCAATTCAGCTAATTCTTTCTGTAAGTCTTCCTCTCGATCCAAATCGGTACTAATTACGGCATTCATAGCTCCATTCTCTCGAATGTAATTAACCAAAGCGCGTGTATCTACATCTGAAATAGCAAAAAGGTCATTATCATGCAAATAGGATTTCAATGAAAGTTCGGCCAAAGGGCGAGAATATTCGTAACTAAAATTTTTACAAATCAATCCTGCAATTTTAATACCATCAGATTGAGAATCAGCAGTATGAACCCCATAGTTGCCTATGTGTGCATTGGTAGTAACCATCAACTGACCATAATAAGATGGATCAGTAAAAATTTCTTGGTAGCCTGTCATTCCGGTATTAAAACAAATTTCGCCAAAACGGGTACCATCGGAAGCAACAGCTTTTCCATAAAACCTAGTACCATCGGCCAATAATAAAAGTGCTTTTTTTCTTGTTTTATAAGACATAATCGAACACAAAATAACATAAAAAAAGGATAAACTGAATAGCTTATCCTTTAATAAAAGTTAAAATTATTAACAACAAAGTTTATTATATTTCGCCTTCTTTTTTAGACTCAGATTTTTTTATATTATCTGTCTTTGTTGTTTTTTTTGCTTTTGTTTTTGGAGTAGGTGCAGGAGTTTCTTTTGAGGAATTATCGGTGCTTTGTTCCTGATTCCCCTCAGAGGAAGGGATATTTTCAGTACTCCCAACTTTACTTCTGGATCGACTTCTTCTTGTGGATTTTTTGGATGCGGATTTTTCTTTATTATAAACCTCATTAAAATCAACTAATTCGATCATTGCCATAGAAGCATTATCGCCAAGACGATTTCCCATTTTGATCACACGAGTATATCCGCCAGGACGATCGCCCACTTTTTGGGCAACAGCTCTAAAGAGTTCAGCAACAGCATATTTATTTCTTAATGCGCTAAAAGCCAAACGTCTATTGTGGGTGGTGTCGTTTTTTGATTTAGTTATTAAAGGCTCTACAAACTGCTTCAATGCTTTGGCTTTAGCTACCGTAGTACTAATCCGTTTGTGCTCGATTAATGATGAAGCCATATTCGCTAACATCGACTTTCTATGGGCAACTTTTCTGCCCAAGTGATTGACTTTTTTTCCGTGTTTCATGATTTATAGTCTATAAAATCTAGTCCTTATCTAGCTTATATTTGGCCAAATCCATCCCAAAAGACAGTCCTTTAAGTACCACCAATTCCTCCAATTCTGTTAATGATTTTTTACCAAAATTTCTGAATTTCATCAAGTCATTCTTGTTGTAAGAAACCAAATCCCCCAAGGTATCTACCTCTGCAGCCTTTAGACAATTCAATGCTCTTACTGAAAGATCCATATCAATCAATTTTGTCTTTAGCAATTGCCTCATATGCAAGGACTCCTCATCATAAGTTTCGGCTTGAGCAATCTCATCAGCTTCAAGTGTAATACGCTCATCAGAGAACAACAAAAAGTGGTGAATTAGTGTTTTAGCAGCCTCGGTCAAAGCGTCTTTTGGATGAATAGATCCATCAGTTGTGATTTCAAATACCAGCTTTTCATAATCTGTTTTTTGCTCTACTCTATAATTATCAATACTATATTTAACATTTTTAACTGGCGTAAAGATTGAATCAATAGCAATGACACCAAAGGCAGAATTGGGATTTTTGTTCTCTTCAGCAGGAACATAGCCTCTTCCTTTTTCGATGGTCACTTCGATGTTTAATTGAACACCTTTTTCAAGATTACATATAACTAAGTCTGGATTTAACACCTGAAATCCAGAGATAAATTTTTGAAAGTCAGCAGCTTTCAATTGGTCCTGACCTCCAGCAATAATGGTGACTTTTTCATCTTCGATATCCTCAATTTGTCTTTTGAACCTTACCTGTTTAAGATTGAGAATGATCTCTGTAACATCTTCTACAATTCCTGGTATAGTAGAAAATTCATGTTCTATATTTTCAATTTTTACTGAGGTAATCGCAAAGCCTTCCAAAGAGGATAACAAAACTCTTCTAAGTGCATTACCTACAGTTAGACCGTATCCAGGTTCAAGTGGACGAAATTCAAATTTGCCCTCGAAATCGGAGGAATCGATCATTATTACCTTATCTGGTTTTTGGAAATTTAATATTGCCATAGTTTCTTTCTTCCTGTGATTAAATTATTTAGAGTACAATTCAACGATCAACTGTTCCTTGATATTCTCAGGTATTTGAGCGCGCTCAGGGAAAGTTACAAAGCTCCCCTCATAGGTTTCATTATTCCAGGTTATCCATTCGTAAACTGAAGAGCTGGCTTCCAAAGAAGCAGAAATGGCCTGTAAAGATTTAGATTTTTCTCTTACTCCAACGGCATCTCCAGCCTGAAGTATGTATGAAGGGATATTAACTACTTTACCATTTACGGTAATGTGCCGGTGAGAAACCAACTGACGCGCAGCATTTCTTGAGGGAGCAATACCAAGCCTATAGACAACGTTGTCTAATCTGGACTCACACAACTGAAGTAAAACCTCACCAGTAACCCCTTTACTACTGCTTGCTTTTTCAAAAATATTCCTAAACTGACGTTCCAAAATACCATAAGTGTATTTTGCTTTTTGCTTCTCTAGCAACTGAATTGCGTATTCAGATTTTTTTCCTCTCCTTCTGTTGTTTCCGTGTTGGCCAGGAGGGTAATTCCTTTTTTCAAAGGCCTTGTCTGCTCCGAAAATAGGTTCTCCGAACTTCCTAGCAATCTTTGATTTTGGACCGATATATCTTGCCATATAAATTGTTTGTGTTATAAATTAAGGTCTCAACCTTTGATAACAGATTTAATAATTACACTCTTCTTCTTTTGGGGGGACGACAACCATTATGTGGTAGTGGAGTAACGTCAATGATTTCAGTTACCTCAATCCCATTGTTATGTAGTGTTCTGATCGCAGACTCACGTCCGTTTCCAGGCCCTTTAACATATACCTTCACCTTTCTTAAACCAGCTTCCAACGCAACTTTAGAAACATCTTCAGCAGCTGTTTGAGCAGCATAAGGTGTATTTTTCTTTGAGCCTCTAAAACCCATCTTTCCAGCGGAGGACCATGCAATGACCTCACCTTTATTGTTGGTCAAAGAAATGATGATGTTATTAAAAGTTGCATTGATATGAGCTTCTCCGAAGGCCTCAACAATGACTTTACGCTTTTTCGTGGTTAATTTTGCCATAGTTAATTAATATTATTTAGTGGCTTTCTTTTTATTTGCAACAGTTTTTCTTTTACCTTTTCGGGTTCTAGAATTGTTTTTGGTGCGTTGACCTCTTAAAGGCAAGCCTGTCCTGTGACGAATTCCCCTGTAACAACCAATATCCATCAAACGCTTAATGTTCAATTGTAACTCAGATCGTAATTCACCTTCTATTTTATAGTTCCCAACAGTCTCTCGAATTCTACCGGTTTCTTCATCTGTCCAATCTGAAACTTTGGTGTCTTCACTTACTTTGGAAATTGCTAATATCTCTTGTGCGCGGCTTCTACCAATACCATAGATATATGTAAGTGCAATAACACCTCTCTTTTGTTTGGGAATGTCTACTCCTGAAATTCTAGCCATAATCTAACCTTGTCTTTGTTTGAATCGAGGATTTTTTTTATTTATAACGTACAATCGTCCTTTCCTGCGGACAATTTTACAATCCACACTTCGTTTTTTTAAGGAAGCTCTTACTTTCATTTTTCTATTTTAAAATCTATATGTAATCCTTGCTTTAGATAAATCGTAAGGACTCATTTCTAATTTAACTTTGTCTCCAGGCAATAACTTGATATAATGCAATCTCATTTTTCCGGAAATATGAGCGGTCACAACATGACCATTTTCAAGCTCCACACGAAACATAGCATTCGATAATGCTTCGATTATGGTACCTTCTTGTTCTATTGCTGCTTGCTTTGCCATATTATATTGTTCCTGCTCTTCTGTTCCTAATGGTTTTGGACATCAATCCGTCATAATGACGGTTCAACAAATAAGAATTTACTTGTTGAATCGTGTCGATGGCAACCCCTACCATTATCAGTAAGGAAGTTCCACCATAAAACAAGGCCCAACCTTGCTGCATTCCTATAAGTTTAACCACCACTGCTGGGAAAACTGCAATAGCTGCCAGGTACAATGATCCTGGAAAAGTGATGTGCGACATTACCGTATCCAAAAACTCAGATGTCTCACTACCAGGACGTATACCTGGAACAAAACCACCACTTCTTTTGAGGTCATCCGACATCTTGTTTGTGGGAACCGTAATAGCAGTGTAGAAATAAGTAAAAATGATGATTAATACAGCAAACAAAATATTATACCATAATCCGAAGATATCAGAGAAATTAGTTTGCAACCACTGGCCAACCCCAGAATCACCAAAAGCACCACCCAAATAGGCGGGAGCAAACATCAATGCCTGTGCAAAAATAATGGGCATTACTCCAGATGCATTTAATTTCAGAGGAATATATTGTCTTGATCCAAATACATTTTTTTCATTTGTTCCAGCTGCACTCCTTCGAGCGTATTGAACAGGGATCTGTCTTACAGCCATTACCAAAAGAACACTCAATAATATTATTACCACCCACAATACCAGTTCTATAAGGATCATCATCAATCCACCATTATTTTCAGAAACACGAGATACAAACTCTTGGGTAAAAGAAAGTGGAAGGTTAGCGATTATACCAACCATTATCAGTAATGAAATACCATTACCAATTCCTTTATCTGTTATTTTTTCTCCTAGCCACATAGCAAAAATAGTTCCAGTAACCAAAATGATCACTGAAGAAATCATAAATATGGGACCTCTACCAATAACAAATGCACTGTCGGGTACACCAAGAGCAGAAAGACCGTACAAATAAGCAGGCGCCTGGACCACACATATTAAAATGGTCAACCAACGGGTAATTTGTGTTCTTTTTTTGTTACCGCTTTCACCCTCTTTTTGAAGTTTTTGTAAGTATGGCACTGCAATACCCATCAATTGAACTACAATTGAAGCGGAAATGTATGGCATAATACCCAAAGCGAAAACTGAAGCGTTAGCAAAAGCTCCTCCAGTAAAAGCATTTAGAATTCCCAACAATCCTCCCCCATCGGTTCTGTTGGCCAATTCAGCTAATTGAACTGAATCGATCCCCGGTAGAACCACTTGAGCCCCCAAACGATAAACTAACAAAAGGGTCAACGTGGTAAGTATACGTCCACGCAGCTCTTCGATGTTGTAAATGTTTAAAATTGTCTCAATAAATTTCTTCATATATGCTTATTATATAGTAATTGCTTCACCACCTGCCTTCTCAATTGCTTTTTTTGCACTAGCTGTGAATTTATGGGCACTTACTTTTAAAGGGGATTCTAATTTACCCCTGCCTAATATTTTTACCAATTCATTTTTTCCTACCAAACGTAATTCGACCAATTTATCAAACTTAACTTCTTTAT